>JBEAYS010000064.1:0-20643 GCA_041170505.1 Cyanobacteriota bacterium | reverse complement strand
ATTCGCGTCATGCCAAACACCCCAGCTCAAATCGCCAAAGGCGCATCAGTACTTGCTCCTAACGATAAATGCTCGCAAGAACAAATCGAACAAGTACGCAAAATCTTTTCTAGTCTTGGACTAGCTTTAGTGCTGGACGAGAGTCAGTTAGACGCTGTTACCGCTTTATCCGGCTCAGGACCAGCTTATGTTTTTCTTTTGATAGAAGCAATGAGCGAGGCTGGCGTAAGACTCGGTCTGGATCCTGAAATCAGTAAGGCTCTTGCGCGCGAAACTGTTTATGGCTCGGCTTGCCTAGTTACCGAAACTGGCAGAGAAGCAAGCGACCTGCGCGCCCAAGTAACTAGCCCAAACGGCACTACCCAAGCGGCTTTGGAGAGTTTTGAGCGCGATGGATTTAAAGATATAATCTTCAGAGCGCTTAAGTCCGCCCATCAAAAATCGCAGACATTCCTACAAAATCCCCCCTCGTCTGAATAATAACCCGAGTATTCGTGTAAAATACAAGCTTTGCTGGGAAACTTGCTTTCTGGGGACAACCCCTACCAGAGTTAAAAATGTTATATTTTGTGGTATACTACAAAATATAACGCTATTTTTTGTAGTTATATGCAAAATATTACACGACGCATTGAAACTCAAGTTCTCGAAGACCTACAAGAAAAAATGGTCCTTATTGCTGGCCCAAGACAGTGCGGCAAAACAACTTTAGCAGAATCTATAATCAAAAATCTTAAAGGAAGTTATTATAACTGGGATATTTTAGAGCATCAAAAACTAATTAAAAAAGCTGAGCTTGATCTTAGAAGTCCGCTTTGGACTTTAGATGAGATTCACAAATATAAATTTTGGCGCAATCTGCTAAAAGGACTTTATGATGAGCATCACAAAAAACATAAAATCCTTGTTACAGGAAGCGCTAAGCTTGATGTTTATAGCAGAGGGGGAGATTCTCTTCAAGGAAGGTATTTTTTTCACAGACTACACCCTTTTACTTTAAGTGAAGTATTGGGAATTAATTTTATAAATAATATAGAGCTGGTCCCAGAGCTTATACATAATTCTAATAAAGTAGATTGCCACTGTGTCTTAAATGATTTATTGCATTACAGTGGCTTTCCAGAACCTTTTACTAGAGGCTCAGTCGATGCTTATAAACGATGGAGCTTAGGGTACGGGACAAGATTAATCAAGGAAGAAATTCGTGATTTAGAAAAAGTTTTTGAACTCGATAAAATGGAATTACTCTATGATCATCTGCCACAAACTGTTGGCTCAGTATTATCCATGAACAGCCTTAGAGAAGATCTGGAGATAAATTATAGAACCGTAGCAAATTGGATAAATATTTTTGAAAAAAACTATGCTTGCTTTAGGATTTCACCATTTAGTAGTGCAAAAATTAAAGCAGTTAAAAAAGAACAAAAATTATATTTATGGGATTGGGCTCAAATCCAAAAAAAATCAGCGCGGTTCGAAAATCTGATTGCAGTGCATTTGTTACGGTTTGTACATTACATCATGGACGTACAAGGAATAAAAGCAGAGCTAAGATTTTTTAGAGATACTAGAAAACGTGAAGTTGATTTTTTAATTATAAAAGATAGAAAACCCTGGATCGCTATCGAGGTAAAAGAGTCCCAGAGCGATTTAGACCCTAATCTAAAATATCTACTTGAAAAAATCAAAATACCCTATGCCTTCCAATTACATCTTAACGGCAAAACCTTCAAAAAAATTCCAAGCATAAATGGAACTCAAATATATATAATGCCTGCTTCAGAATTTTTACTAAATTTGCCTTAAAATCGCAGGAATATCTGTTAGCTATAACCCACAGCCGGCACGTCCATCTCAGTGCCGATAGTTTCCATAACTTGGATATTAAAATCAGGTGATAATTCAGCATAACTCAAAATATGCACATGCGGATCAAACTGCTCGATTAGCCTAAAGAGCGGCAATCTTAAAGAAGGGCCGCAGATCAATACTGGACGGCGTTCAACCTGCTCTAGAATTCTTCTCGAGGCATTAGAGATCATGGTGACAAGGTTTTGGATTTGTTTAGGCTCAAGAATCAATACCATATTATTATCAACTCTTTGCAAACTCTGTTCTAGACGGGTTTCCCAGCTAGGATGGAACGCCATCGCTGGAAGCTGACGATCAGGAGTAGAGAACTCCAAACAAATCTGCCTGCCTAAAGCCACACGCAGTTTTTCAGAAAGCTGATCTGGGTCCTTCATCGCCACAGAAAGATCTTCTAATTTTTCTAAAATGTAATGAATATCTCGTATTGAAACCCTCTCTTTAAGCAGGTTTACAAACACTCGCCTTAAATCCCCAAGAGAAATAGCACCGGGTACTAAATTATCTACAAGCTGTGAATCAAACTGCTTGACTTGATCCAAGACTCGTCTAACATCAGATTTTTCAAGAAGATCATCAATATTTTTACGCACCACTTCAGCCATATGAGCGGTGATCACACGCACAGCAGGCGCGGCTGGTCTATCCCAATCGATTTGTTCGAGATACTCAGGATCCACCCAGTAAGCGGCTTCCTGCAGAGCTGGCTCCCAACCTGGCAAAGAGCCCGGCGGCGGCTCGGAATAAATATTGTCCCAATCCTCTCTTAAAATCAACATCCGATCAGAATACACATCAGCAGAGGCAACGGTAGTATCTCTAATTACGATTCTATATTCATTAGGATTTAAAGAAGGCGCGTCCATAATTCTGACTGACGGTAAAATATATCCCAAGTTTAAAGTCAGCTGGTGACGCAAGGAAGCGATCTCCGGCACCAAAGTACCATTACGAGCGGGATCGGCGATATCAAGCAAACCTGAGCCTACCCAAATAGCGAGCTTATCGACTTCAAGCAAGGAATACATCATCTCTGGAGTCGCTCTCGGCGCGCCCGATTGATCGACAGACTCGTCTATCTCAGTGCTACTATCCAAGCCTCCAGCCTCGGCTTTTTTCTTCTGTTGTTGAAGTATATAAACAAAAGCAACTAAACCCGTACCTAAAATGCCTAAGACTGCTTTTGGCATACCTGGCAAGAGTGCAAAAATAAACAAGAGCGCGGCGCCCACCACCAGAGCGTTTGGTCGAGCAAGAATTTGAGCAGATAAATCTTGACCGAAGGAATCAGCTGTAGATCCAGCTCGAGTGACTATAATACCGGTGGCAATAGAAAGAATTAAGGCTGGAATAATAGCGGCGATCGAATCACCAATAGTCAGAATAATATATTTTTTAGCCGCAAGCTCAAATGGCAAGCCTTTTTGAGTCATACCGATAGTAAGACCAGCGACAATATTAATAATGGTGATGATGATACCAGCCATCGAATCGCCTTTCACAAACTTAGAAGCACCATCCATAGAACCAAAAAACGCAGACTCACGTTCGACTTCAGCACGCTTAGTTTTGGCTTGCTCACTGGTTATTAAGCCTGCGTTAAAATCGGCATCGATACTCATCTGTTTACCAGGCATCGCATCTAACGCAAAACGCGCAGATACCTCAGCGACACGCTCAGCACCTTTGGTAATAACCATAAACTGCACGACCGTGATAATAACGAAGATGATAATCCCGACGACAATATTACCGCCCGCCACGAATTTACCCATCGCCTCAATCAGATCACCTCCCTCGCCGTGAAGCAAGATTGATCTGGTCGTTGAAATATTCAACGCTAATCGAAACATCGTAGTCAAAAGTAGAAATGTCGGCAAAGTGCCGAAGTCAAGAGGTTTTGAGATATAGAGGGAAATACCTATGGCAATAACAGCCAGAGTAATATTCAAGGAAATATAAATATCCAATAAAATTGGTGGCAAAGGGATAATGATAATCAGGATGATCCCGAATACCAAAGCACCTACAAGTAATTCACTTGATTTTATCCCAGGCATTGTTTAATGATTAGTGGCCCAAAATCGCTTGCAGGATAACAAAAAAATCTTAAGAACTCACTAACTTACTACTATTAATCCCAGTCTTGGCGTTATCATGCTATTCTATTTTCGGTATTATGAAAATCAATAGCGTTAAATATAGCAATACATGGTTTACCATATCTACATTACTTGTAGGAGCAAGCCTGTTTTTTATGGTTTTATCCTGGGTAAAATTAGGCACCCCGCTAAGATTGGGGCTGGATTTTACTGGCGGGACCAAAATCGAGTACAAACTTCCTGAGTTAAGCGCAAAAAACACTAAACCAAACACAAATGAGGTAGTAAAACTTCTTAATGAAATAGGACTTAGTGGATCAAGCGCGAGCTTTAGTAATGACGCTGAGCCGCTTTTGATTATCAAGACTAAAGCTCTTTCAGAGAGTGACGCTATCGAGACTCTAAACCAAAAAATAAAAGAAACTTACGGAGCCTACCAAATCGCTTCTATAGATACAGTCAGTCCCACCATCGGCCCTGAGCTTTTCCAGAGCGGGCTTATAGCCCTCTTCCTGACTGTAGTTGGGATTATTCTTTATATATCTAATCGCTTTAAAAGAGATTTTGCTATCTCTGCAATACTTGCTTTATTTCATGATGTAATAATTTTGATGGGATTATTTGCTTACTTAGGCTTGTATAAAGGGATTGAGATAGATACTCTATTTATAACTGCAGTGCTGACTACGTTTGGTTTTTCGGTGCACGATACTATTGTTGTATTTGATCGAATCCGTGAAAATCAAAAACTTCAAAGCAGAAATTTTAGTTTTGCAGATCTTGCCGATCACAGTGTTAATCAGGTTTGTGTCAGATCTTTAAACACCTCGCTTACAGTGCTAACAACATTAGCTTGCTTGTTTTTATTTGGCGGAGCTTCGACACAGAATTTTGTGGGCGCACTATTTATCGGACTTGCAGTCGGAACTTACTCAAGTATATTTATCGCGACTCCTTTACTGGTAAAGTTTAGAAAATAACATCAGACCAAAAATTGCTTAGCAAATTAATAGAAAAAAGCTCCATAAGGAGCTTTTTGAACACTTGCAAATTGTAGATTAGATAAAAATATTTATCTTTCAGCGGCTACTAAATCTCTATTTTCGCTAATAGCAGCTTCTTGGGAAATACCTTTTCCAAGATCAATTGAGCCAGTTAATTTAAACTGTCTAGCCCATCTCTCAAGTACTTCAGCTTGGCTTAGACTATCTTTATCTGCTAGGCATTTGATTATCGTCAAAGCTTCTGGACTTAAGCGAAATGAAACCATTTTTTTTGCTTCACCATAAAGTGGTTTCGGCCCTGTTTTTTTTCTTGATTTTTGTTCTAACATTGTAGTCTCCTCTCGAACCTAATGTGTATATTGTAATTATATCATGGATAATAATTTAAATTTATTTTTGTAAATTCAAAATACATCACTAAATAAAAATTGTATAACAACTACCTATAAAAGTAAAGTGCTAATACTCAAGTTTAAATATTAATTTATAAATAATTGAAATATTATAAATTATGAATTTATTATAAACCCTAAAAAACCTTTATTTATCAATGGTTTTAGGAGCTTAACATAAAAAACATCAAGGGATAATACCTAGAATGAATTTATTTTTATCTTACAATATTTATATAGACTTAATACTTATTATTTAAATTTTGCTCATTTTGGGTCGATTTTCTAAGAATTCACTACCTGAACCAGAATTCTCTCTAGTTAGAAGGTTAGAAAATCGTCGAAGACGCATTTTTCAAAGAAAGCTTAAGTAAATCCTCAATTGCCTTATCTACTTCTTGCTCTAAAGCCTCTAAAGTCGAATTGTTAAAGATTACTCTATCAGAGAGCCTAACTTTTTTATCCTGAGGCATCTGAGAGCGGATTCTAGCCATAATTTGAGCTGATGGCATATTTGGATCTCTTTTTTTTAGTCTATCAATTTGATTTTTTTCATTAGTGGCAATACATATTATGTAATCGAAGCGAGATTCTAATTTGGCCTCAAATAACAGTGGAACCAAATTAACGATAATAGGTTCTTGAGAATTAGCTTCTACCCACTTTTCAAATTTTTTTTGGACAGCTGGATGAATAATTGATTCTAATTTTTTTTTATCAAGCAAATTCTGCGAGCTATTACCAAAAATTTTTTCGCTGATTTGCTTCCTATCAAGAGTCCCAAAATATTTTAGAATTTGCTCTTGAATATCGAGATCATTTTCGTAAAGATCGTGAACAACTTCGTCACTATCAAGAACAGGGATAGATTTTTTTTTTAGCATAGCTCCCACTGCTGATTTGCCAGCGGCTATATTACCAGTTAGACCTACTACTAAAGTCATTACTAAGTTATAACATATCAAAATCTATCACCAGCAAGACAGTAATAGCAAAGAACAAGTCTATAATAAAAACAATGCCCAAACGCAGAGACAAAGGTTATACACTTCTGGAGCTCATGGTAGTCATAAGTATGATCGGTATAGTAATTGGTATGATATATCTCTATTACAATCAAGGCTATGATTTGTTTCACAAATCACTACAATACGGCAGGCTCCAAACAGACGCCCGATCAGCTCTTGAGCAGATGATGTATAACATCAAACGCAGTAGTAAAGATCTGGTTTTTGTTGGTAATGATTATAACTCCAATGTGCCTTTGCCAAAAGATTGGGTCTACGGTAAACCTTATCTCTACTTTGTTGTACCTAGTAAAAAAATTGAATATAAGGAGAGAGATCTAAAATCAAAAGACCCCAGCAGTATTGTAACTCCGCCCTATGATTACTACCTTTACTACATAGCAAAAGCTAAAAACCCAAATGGTGACTACACCACCAATCGCGCTCGACTAAAGCTTTTTGTAATAAAGTCTCAAGACGGTAATTATACTGTTGATCACACCGATAACTGGCCAGCAATGGCTCCAGACTTAATAGGAGAAAACAATTACGAAGACCCAGATAAAGCCGTAGTCAAAAAAATTGGACAAGTAGTAGATATCGAATATCAAGATCTAAGTCCAGAATTCGATTTGTATCAATCAGAATTTGCTTACACTTATTTCAACACCAACTATGAGCACCTTTTAAAAGTCAGAGTCAAAATGGTCGATCTAGGTACAAATACAAAAGTAGATTTTGAATCGGCTGTAACGCCAAGAGATTAATGAAAAAATTTTTTTTACTTGTGATTTTACTGCTGAGCTTCTCTGCGTGCTCAAAAGATACATCATCTTCAAACACGCTAAGGATGAACCTTGGAGCGGAGCCATTGACTCTAGACTGGAACCTTGCTAATGACTCTAACTCGTTTGATATCATCAGTAATTTGATGATAGGACTGACTAGATTTGGGCTGGATGAAAAATCTAATATTATCTCTATGCCTGGTTGCGCCAAAAGCTGGCAGGTGAGCGCAGATGGGCTTGAATATATTTTTTTCTTAGATAAAAATATTTTGTGGACTGATGGCAAACCAGTAATAGCTCAAGATTTTGTTGACTCATTTAGCCGAACGCTAGACCCAAAAACTGGCGCGCCCTACGCTGAATTGCTCTCTATGATTGACTTAGAAAAAACCAAAGCTCTTAATGATTACACCTTAAAAATAACTCTAAAGAATCCTGCCGGATATTTTATTTACCTAACTTCTTACGGTCTTGCTTTGCCTATTAGAAAAGATCTTATAAATAAGTACTCCAAAGACTGGACAGAGCCACAAAACCTAGTCACCAACGGACCTTTTAAGCTAAAAGAATGGCAACATGAATACAAAATCATTCTTGAGCGAAACGATAAATTCATAAACCCACCAACCATAAAATATCTAAAATATTTTATGGTGCAAGAACAATCAAGTGCGTTCACTTTGTTTTTAAACAAACAATTTGACTGGATTGATGGACGCTCAATTCCAATCAGTGAGTTAAAAAAACTGGATCAACACAAAAAAAATTCTAAATATAGCGTAGAAACTTTTACACTATTAAGAAACACCTATCTTGGTTTTAACTCTCTAAAAAAACCTTTTGATATAGCACTTGTAAGGCAAGCCTTCGCTTTTAGCATCGACAGGAATTTAATTACAAAAATTCGCTCCAAAGGAGATTTGGCTAATAACACCTGGATACCTCCTAATCTGGGGCTCTATCTAGATTATGACTATATAAAAAAAGAATTCAAATCTGCTTACGGAGTGGATTACAGGCAAGATGGGTTTTACCCAGAGCTCGCCAGAAAACTTCTTAGTCAAGCTGGTTACCCAAATGGTAAAAATTTTCCTGAAGTAGAATTTTTGATTCCTAACCGAGACGATACTAAATTACTAGCTGAAACTTTACAAGCGATTTGGAAAAAAGAGCTTAATATCGAGGTAAAGATTACAGCAATGGAGTGGAAAAGTTTTTTGACAAAGCTAAAAGATGATCCACCAGAACTCTTTAGATTAAATTGGGGAGCGGATTACCCAGATCCCGATACTTTTGGCCAGTTATTTGTGTCAAATAATCAAATCAATTATGGACATTGGTCAAACTCTCTCTATGATTCACTTATTAAAAAAGCTGGGGCCGCTAATGATATTAACTTACGTAAAAAACTATATACCCAAGCGGAGCTCCTACTTACCCAAAAAGAGCTCGGAATTGCTCCTTTATACGTTGATAAACAAGTAATTTTCTCTAGAGCGAGAGTGCAGAATTTACAATTTAACCCCATGGATATAGTTTTTTTAGATAGAGTTAATCTGCTAAAATAAATAAAGATTGAATTACGAATCCATAAAGAAAAAAATCAAAGAAGGCATTAATGCTGGTGCAGATAAATTTTTATCTAGCAAAGTAAAAGATGAACTTGGTTTAAATCAACCTACTTTAGATAGCCTTCAAATGCTAAGCCAGGGGCAAGGATTAGATAATGACCTAAATACCTTTTTTAAACCAGTGAGTTCTAATTTTTTAAGCTCTAGAGACTACAAAAATATCCAAACTTGGTCAATAGTCATTATTAGCGCGTTAATAGCTGTTTTGGTATTTTTGTTTTTTATTCTTATTACTCCGCACAAAGATTACTCCAACTCTCTTAAAGACACCGAAATCATTGTTAACGGCAATAAAATTAATAGCGAGGATGAGCTAAAAGAAAAAATAGCTCAACCAAACTTAGATAGTGATACAAAACAAGAAGACCCTGACGAAGAATTAAAAGTGCAAAACATTCCTTTGGCTAAAACTGACAGTAAAGAATTAGCTAAAAAATCTCCTATACTTCAAGTCAAAAAATCAACCCAGCCTAATATCAGCTCAAGCACCAAATCCAATCTCCGTGAGTATCGTATCAAAAGTGGTGATACTTTAGAAATTATTGCTAACAAATTCTATGGCAATTCTGATCCTAGCTCTGTCGATAAAATAAAAGTCGCCAACAAAATCCGCGATGTACGTCTTTTGCAAATTGGTCAAAAAATAGCAATCCCTCTCTAGCTTAGTATTATAAGCCTGGAATAAATTGTGGATCTAAAGCATTTAAAAGCCTCTCTGTATCTTGTTTCATGCGTATTGTTAGAGGGTCATCTGCACTATTAAACATTAGAGCTTTCATTTCGATTATTTTTTTGAAACTTTTTAGAGCTTGTAGTATATCTTGCGAATTTAGAGGATTTTTTTGTAGTTTATCTTTTAATTCATCAACACAACGTAAAGTATTTATAATCTCTGTATCAATCCTACTGGGGTCCTTAATATAAGCTTTTAATTGATCAAGTGGATTTTGAAATAAATTATTTTTTCCGCTAGCAAGATTTTGTCCTAAGTTATGAGCGATAAAAAATGACATTAGAGTTGGAACCCCAAAAAATAGACTAAGTAACTTTGAACCTATCAAAAAATAACTTAGTACCGAAAGACTGGCTGTACCAAACCCTAAGCCCCATAATCCACGAGCAATATTTTTTTTTATAAAATCAATAAAACTACTAATTACTGGCTTTGAATAAACATAAGAATCCTTAGGCGGAGAAGATAATTTTTCTCCTATTGGACGTGATAATAGAGGTGTAAAAGGAGTTTTATCATCGACCTGGGACCCCTTAGGGCCAATATTTTCCATTGAAGATGATTTTATTGAATTTGGTTTTACACTTGAAACCATAATGTGTAATTATAAATTATAACAGGTATTACTCTTTGATTATTCAAAAACTTAGATTTCGCAAAAAGAAAATTATAACAAAAAAGTTATAACAAAATTTTAATGTTTAAATCTTTTCAAATATACGCATTACTGATATGATTTTGCTTACTTTTTAAGGAACAAATCCTATAAAAGTAGTTTATTAGTATGCACAACAACTTTGGTTAGCGTGAATTAAGGAGTAAGAAGAAGATGTTCGGACCACATTTGATAATGGAAGCAAGCGGCTGTAAAAAAAGTAGATTAACAGATATTAAACTTCTTACTAACCTTTTAGATAAGTTACCTGAAAAAATGAATATGACCAAGATAATGCCCCCTTATGTATTTGAGTATAAGGGTTTGGTTCCTGAGGATTGGGGATTAAGTGGTATTGTCATAATCGCTGAAAGCCATTTAGCTATACATACTTTTCCTGATAAAGGGTTTGTGACTATTGATATTTTTAGCTGTAAAGATTTTGATGTAGCAATGGCTGTAAGAGAAATTGTCGAGACTTTTGATCCAGAAACTTGGGACGAACAACTTATCCAAAGGGGTAGAGAGTTTCCTAAATCACTTACAAAGGCTCATCTAATTATGGAATCCGACCGTAGACAGCATTTAAACCACTTAGTTGGGGTATAATAAAAACAGGGTGTTTTAGACACCTTTTTTTTGACGCCTATACTGCTTGAAATACACTTTAAACCAGCTCAAAACCCTTAATCAAGACGAGCTTCTAGATTACGTTTCTACTTGGCAAGACTTTGATTCTAATGATATTCTTGCAATTTTGTCGGAACTTGAAAATATGGCCCCTCCAATTGATTTTGGTGCAGGAATTTTAGATTGTTGTGGCACAGGTGGGGATAAGACCAATACCTTTAACATCTCCACTACTGCCTCGTTTATAGCTGTTGGTGCTGGGATTAAAATCTGCAAAAATGGAGGCAGATCTACCACTAGCAATACAGGCTCAGTTGACGTTCTTGAAGCCTTGGGACTTAACTTATCGGCAAGCTTGAAATTAAAGCAAGAAGGTCTTGAAAAATTCGGACTCGCTTTTTACTCCAGCACTATTTCGGCTGAATTACTCGCACCAGTGAAGCAAATCTGTAAAAAACACAAAATTACTAGTTTTTTATCCCTTGTAGCACCGCTGGCAAACCCTGTACGCCTTGAAGGTCAAGTTTTAGGTATTGGACAGACCAAATGGCTCACAACCCTCAAGGAGATTCAAAAATCCCTCATAAAATCCCAAAAACGCAAAAGTGCTCTTTTGATTCACTCATGCCCAGAAAGCGTTCAATTAGACGAACTAAGCTCAGCGACCAAATCCAAAGTTATAGAGGTTTACGAAGATCAATTCAAAGAATTTGATTTTGAACCTGAATATATAGGTATCAAAAAAAGCAAACTGAGTGACTTACTTGGCGGAAATGATCATAAATCAAATGCTCAAATTATCCTAGAATTACTTTCAGGAAAAGCTGATAATGCCAAAATTCAAACTGCCTGCCTTAATAGCTCAGCCTTAATTTATTTGGCGCGACAAGAAAAATCCCAGACCCAGGAAGATTTTTATAATAAAATCAAAAAATATTACGATCTAAGTCTTGAAATAGTCAATTCAGAAAAAGCTAAAAAACTACTAGAAAATTTGATCGAACTTTATCGCTAGCAACTTGAAGTTTATAAAAATACCGTATAATAAAATTATGAATAAGAAACTTAGTTTTGGACTTGCATTATTAGTATCGCTAAATGGATTTGGCCAAGTTTTGGCTGAAGATCCTCAAAGCTATGCTATGGATAAGCTCGCTAATGCGCAAGCTCAATTAGATAAACTCCAAAGCCAGAAAAAAGCGATAGCTGATTTAACACGTGCCGTCAAAAAAGATCTTAAGGCCGCAAAAATTAGAGCAAAAGCAGAAAGACTCCAAATCGAAGCTGATAGCGCACGCCAAGACGCTTCTGCAATAGTAGAGCAAACTGGAGTTGCTATAGATCTTCCTAATTTAATGAATGCATCTACAGTTGATGCTGGAATTCTTGAATATAAACCAGATGAAAAAGATATAGATTTGATGTTTAAAGACTCTGAAAAACCAAGTAAAACAGTTTTTTTTCCAGGTAACAGTGCTGGAAGAAGAGTAACACCAAGCAATAGTAGTGCTGGTTTGAACAATAATTCTGATATTCCTGCATATATTAAGTAATCCAGATGTCTGAGATATTAAAAACATCAATCAAAATAGGCTTTTTTGCTTTTTTGATAGTGGTTGTTCAAGTTGCTGTTGTGAGCCAGCTTACAGATTTGCCAATCAATTTAGCTTTTTGCACGATAATTGCTTTTGCTAGCTTGCTTGGACTTCTAGAGGTATCTGTTTTGTGTGGTGCTCTAGTTGTGGGTTCTACGCTACTTGTATATAACGGTTTTATTTTTTGGATTTATCCTGTGATCGGAATCATCGCACAGAGAATCAATCCTTACCATATCGCTGACAAGTTGCTGGTTAGCATTATGGGCGTTTTTGTTTTTACGCCAATTCTTGAATTATTGAATCCAAGCTCACTTAATTATCTTCAAAAAATCATCAGTGCGCTTTTGTTTAATTTAATAACGACTATCCCTATGTATTTTTTAGTAAAAATACTTTTCTATAAACCCAAGCAAGCTCTTTCGTTTCGCTAAACTATGACCGCTAAGATTTCTACTGATTATGGATTCAAGGCTCTAGAAAGCTCATGGCTAAAGGCTCTTGAAAAAGAACTCAAAAAACCCTATATAAAAAATCTAGAAGATTTTCTCAACAAAGAAGCTTATGATCAAGAAATTTATCCTGTCAGTAATTTGACGTTTAACGCCTTCAAGCTCTGTCCCCTTGAGCAAATCAAAGTAGTTATTTTGGGTCAGGATCCTTACCACGGCGTGAATCAAGCTCACGGACTGTGTTTTTCGGTACCAGAAGGCGTAGCTATGCCGCCTTCTTTAATAAATATTTTTAAGGAGCTAGAGCGGGATCTTCATATCCCAATTCCAAAAAATGGTAACCTTGAGCGGTGGGCGCGCCAGGGAGTATTTTTATTAAATACTGTTCTTTCGGTGCGCGCGGGGCAAGCTAACTCGCATGCTGGGCAAGGTTGGGAAATTTTTACTGATAAAGTAATAGAGCTCATTAACCAGCACTCCTCAAATACTGTTTTTATGCTCTGGGGCACGCCAGCTAGGCGCAAATCCAGCATGATAGATAAAAACAAACATCTGGTTTTAGAAACCGTGCACCCTAGCCCGCTTTCAGCGTATCGAGGTTTTTTGGGGTGCGGGCATTTTAGCCATGCTAATGATTATCTGATCCAGCATGGGAAAACTCCCATCGAGTGGTAGTGGAAAAATCGACGAAGTCGCATTTTTCAGTGGATACTTAAATCGTCACTGAGGGTATATTAAAAATATGGATTTTAATTACAGCGAAGAACAATTAATGCTGAAAAAAATGGTGCAGGATATTGCCCAAAAAGAATTTGCTGAGCGCGCCAAAGAAATTGACAAAAGCCACCGCTTCCCGCGCGAAAACGTGGAACTGATGGCAGAAGCTGGGTTGCTAGGAGTCACTATTGATCCGCGTTACAACGGAGGTGGCATGGATTATATCTGCTACTCGATAGTAGTAGAAGAGCTCTCAAAAGTTTGCGCAAGTACCGGGACTATCATGTCCGCTCATTTATCACTCTGCGCTATGCCAATCCAGGACTGGGGTACAGAGGAGCAAAAAGAAATTTTCCTGAAGCCTCTTGCTGGCGGCAAAAAGCTCGGAGCTTTTGCGCTCTCTGAACCTAGCAACGGCAGTGATGCCGCTGGCATGCTAACAGACGCTAGAGAAGACGGTGAAAATTATATTTTAAATGGTAGTAAAGCTTGGATCACGAATGGTGCTGAAGCTGATATTTATCTAGTACTCGCACAGACCAATCGGGAAGCCAAGCACAAAGGTGTAACAGCGTTTCTAGTAGAAAAAGGGACTCTAGGATTTAGCTTTGGGAAGCCTGAAGACAAGCTTGGGATTAGAGCAAGCTCGACTACTCAATTACATTTTGATAACTGCGCCGTCCCTAAAAAAAACATACTTGGCAAAATCGGTGATGGGTTTAAAATTGCGATGAAAACCTTAGATGGTGGCAGAATCGGCATGGCATCGCAAGCGATCGGCATTGCCCGAGCGGCTTTTGAAGATAGCATGAGTTACGCTAACACCAGAGAAGCTTTTGGCCAAAAAATTAATGAGTTTCAAGCTATCCAATTCAAGCTAGCTAATATGGCTGTTGATATAGATGCCGCTCGCTGGCTGACATACAGCGCGGCACTCGCGCATGATGAAGGCAAACCTTATAGCAAGCTTGCCGCGCAAGCAAAATTATTTGCTTCTGAAATGGCAATGAAACACACTGTCGAAGCGGTTCAGATCCATGGCGGCTACGGTTATACCACTGATTATAATGTCGAGAGATATATGCGCGATGCTAAAATCACCGAGATCTATGAAGGTACTTCAGAAATCCAAAGAATAGTTATCGCTAAAGCGTTGTTTAAAGAGATGCTTTAGGCGGCTAACCCATATGAGGAGGTCGCTTGAGGCTGGCTGGGAGGTTGAGGCTGGCTGTGAGCTTGGGGTTGAGCAGCAGGTTGTGACGAGCTTGAATCATAAGAAGCAAGTCTAGCCTGACATTCTTGCTGAACATTGTTTATAACATTAGTTAATGTCTGATCATTTATACCAGCTTGATTAATAATACTTTGCAACATATTTAGTTTTTTTAGATTCATCTCTACATGTGACTTAGAATCATGAGTTGAGGTACTGGATTTAGATACCAAGAGAATAATTTCGGGAATCACTGATGCGGAGTTAGCTTTTAAAGCAATTGGTAGAAGAGTTTCAAGGGCTTGTTTTTGAGATCCTGAAAACATATAATGGGTAGTGCTAAGAGCTTTTACAACTAAAGCCGGTTGAACCTGTGTATACTGCTTCAACATATCCAAAACTTGAGAAGAAACTTGTTGGAATCTTGCCTGGGCTTCTGGTGTTGTTTGAGCTTTGTAACTACTTGGAGCAGTAGAAGAAAGCATCTGTGAAACAACAACCTGAGCTTGTTCACTATTAAGGCTCTGCAACATAACTGCCAAAGCATTAATTGCCGCTTGCGATAATTCAGCGCGATTGTCTTTATTCATAGCAACTTTAAGCATACTTTCTGTTAAATTCCTTAGATATCGAGCACTAGTACTTGATCCCCAAGAGTCTGAGGATCGATCATTCATTTGAGCTAATGTTTGAGAACTAATTAAATCAGAGAATTGTGATAATTGAGGAGACTCTTGAAGATTTTCATTAAACACTGCTTGAGCAAGAGGTTTCATCAAGTCTACTAAAATAGCATCAGTAGATTTTGGGGCAGCATGTAAAGAATGAGTTGTTGCGGTTGCCTGAGCGGTAGGAGCTGGGGTCGATGAGGAGCGTACTTGCTGTTGATCTTGAACTCCAGCTGTACTTAAATGAGCAGTATGGGGCGCTGTACCTAATAGAGGAGCAAACATACGAAAATATCTTAACACCTGTTTACGGATTTGTCAATATTATTTTTACTGAGTAAAAACCCTTAGGGATTCACTGAAAAAAAACAAATTTTTGAGGCAGAAATCAAGCAAAGTTGCATTTGCCATTAGAATCTATCCAATGAAGGTACTTTAGAAATTCTACTAACCAGCAAATCATAAGCAAAAAACTTAGTATTTAAAAAAACAATATTTAAATTGGTTTGATTATCGAAATCTTTTAAAATTTTTGATTTTGAATCATAGACATAAGGCTTGTATCCAAAATCATTAAGCAGAGTTTTTACTTCGTCTATATTATTATTTTCTACAATAATTATTGGGGAATGTTTTTGAATAGTGGTTTTTAAGCCTGTGATAATTCTTGCTTCTGTGCCTTCGACGTCTATTTTTATTATAAAAGGCTCTAGATTATAGTTATCCAAAGGGATTGATTGTACCGGAATTGATCGGAACTTAAGCTTAGAATTAAGATTAGAAAGTAAAGAGCGGGTATGAAATATTTTCAAAGATTCTTCCTGGGAATTTGAAGACCAAGCTGATAAATTAAAACCTTGATAATAAGGTACATTTATATAATCTCGTTTTTCTGAATCAGAGGCTGAGATAATTTTATAATCGACATTTAAAAATTTTTTTTGAAGTTTTTTTAAACACGGCTCATGATCTGGGTTTGCTTCTATAGATAGTATCGGTGATGATTTATCATAAAGCCTAAACGTTCTAATAGATTCTCCTCTATGAGCTCCTATATCTAAAATTATTTTGTCTTTTTGAGGAGTTAAAAAACTTAAAATCTCATATTCTGGATCTAAAGGAAGTAAAAAATCAAAATTCTCAATTACAAAATAAGCTATTTGCATCAAAAAAATATTCGATTTTATAACACTTCTTAGGATATAGAAATAAATCTCCTATCCTTAATTCTAAACTAAAAATTTACTGACTAATTCAAACGCTTAATCAATTTGGCTGTCAGCTGTTTATCAGAATCGGCATCATCAAAAATTTCGATAGTAGAACCTTCATGCAGAGGTAGTTTTTGACCTTTCATCACTAATTCAGGTAGAGGAAATAGCGCGCCTCTTACAAAACCTTTGGCTCCGTGCTTGAATTTACTATGACCTTTTGGAGTGTCATAAATCTCATAACCCATTTCCCAAAGAGCGCGCCCACCGCGAGAGATAGGTAAACCCAAAGTTAGCATATCTGTCGTCAGCGATAAAACTCCGCCTGCTGTAACAAAAGCCATATTACCGAATTGTCTTGAATTGATAAAAGTTCTTGGTTTAATTACCATACGATAATTAATTGATTGAGATTTACCATCTGGCATCTGGGCTGTATGAAGATTAAGTTTTATTTTTTCATCGCGCATAAAATGCTTAGGATTTAAGTGCTGAGAAACAGAACCAGTGAGCACTGTGCCGACAGGAAACGCTGTCGCGCTTTGCTCTTCTAATTCTGTTACTTTTAAAACAATTTGAGAATCACTAAGAGAGACAATCTCTGCGAAATGATCCACACTAAATTCAGCACTAAAAACTGGGTTTATAAAAAATACACTAAATATTGAAATTAAAAAAATTCTTTTCATAATTGTATTAGACCCATTTTTCCAAGAAGCCTAACGCCAAGATAAAATCGGTTAAATTGTTAAAATTATCTTGTATAAAATTTTTTTTAGGAACAAAATATTTATTAAAAACAACATTATATCAGTGTGATTAGGACCTTCCAGGCCAAATAGAGGAAAACATCATTAGTGAAATATTAGATTAGGTATTACAAGAAAGTGGCATAGAAAATTTATCAACCCCACTCAATCATCATGGACTATATAGCTTTAAATCATCAAAATTTTAATCCTGGTATTCACTACAATGCAGGCGGAAGAATTGGCGGAGTAAAATATTACACCCCTAAAGAAAAACAAGTAATAGTCAAGAATAATTCTGGCAAGACTCAGGTATTAGTAACTATTGAAGATAAAAAAGATCTTCAAGCCGAAGCTAAAACACTTGAAGAAAAACTTTTTAGTAACGCAGACGCTGAGCCGATCAGCACTTCAGCAAAACCAATTTTAGAAACCAAAATCGAAACACCCATGGAAAATCTTGCTTTAAGTAATATTCCAGAATTCAATCTAGGAGCCCAACAGAAACGTGATCAAAAAACTAACGAAGTACTTGAAGCAATAGATCAAAACACTAATAATGAGCTTGTTGAAAGACTAGAGCAGTTAGTACAAACTCTAAATTTAGAAACTCTTGCTATTACTAAAACTGAAAAAAATTCTGATTACAAAATTAATATCCAAGGCAAGGAAATAAACTTTTCTAATTATGGAATCAAAAAATCTATACTGACAATCAATGATAGACGCTGGCTGGCAAAAGCACAAAACTATTTCATTACAGCCAAAGAAGATGGTGTGCGGATTGGGAGTGCTGAAGATTTTACTAGTATGGAAATCTTAGAAGCACTCTGGTCTACAGCCGAGCATGCCGGCACTGATCCAAAAAGATTTATTGTGCAGATATATAACGAATCTAGATTCAATCCCAACGCACGCGGGCAAGCTGGCGAGCGAGGAATCGGACAATTTATGGAAGCGACAGCAAAGTCATACGGTTACGATTGGACCGCTATGAATGATGGCATAGAAGGCTTTGCCTATCAGGCTTTGGCGGCAGCAGATTTTGTAAAAAAAGTCGGTGAGGTTGCTTATAACGGCACAGGCGAGCAAGCAGAAAAATACCAAAAGAAAATCAATCATAGATTAGAAAAAATCGATGACGCTGATACAGAGTGTGTCCTAAGCAATATAGCAAAATGTAATTCTTAAGAATCCACTGAAAAATGCGACTTCGTCGATTTTCCAACCCTGAGCCAAGAAGGGATCTTGGCTCAGGGAGTGGATCCTTAATATTTTTGTTAAGCGGATTCCGCCTCAAAACGAAGTTTTGAGGCGAATCCTTAAACTTGAGCTAAATCTTTTACTTTTAGATCAATTTTTTTGGCGATATCATAAAAAGCCTTGGCAACTGGGTGATTAGGCTCAATCGCTGTCAGCGGGCGACCTTCATCTCCGCCACTTCTGACTTTTAGCTCAATAGGAATAGCACCTAAAAACTCAAGATCGAGGTTTTGAGCGGCTTTGGCTCCGCCTCCATGTGAAAAAATTTCTGATCTATGGTGACAGTGAGGGCAATCAAAAAAGCTCATGTTCTCGATTAAACCTAAAATAGGCACTTGCATTTTTTGAAACATCATCAAACCCTTGCGAGCATCCATAAGAGCTACGTCCTGAGGAGTAGTAATGATAACCGTTCCAGAGAGAGGAACGTTTTGGCAAAGAGTCAATTGCGCATCGCTAGTGCCTGGCGGAAGATCTACAACCAAGTAATCAAGCTCTCCCCACTCAACTTCACGCAAAAATTGTTTTATCACGCCATCCAGCATAGGACCGCGCCAAATAGTGGGCTTATCTTCTTCCATCAAAGATCCCATAGAAATTAATTTGATTCCATGAGCTTCTAGAGACATTACTTTTTTGTCGTCAGTCACATAAGGCTTGTCTGTGGAACCCAGCATCAAATGTACATTTGGGCCAGTTATATCCGCATCTAACAGACCCACTTTTTTACCTAATTGAGATAAAGCTATTGCCAAATTGACAGCGCAAGTAGTCTTACCCACTCCGCCTTTACCACTATTAATAGCAATTATATGCTTAATTCCAGGGACCGGAGACTTAGGAGTGATAGTGCCGCGATTAGCAGTACCACCAATAGGACGGTGTCCAGCAGAGGCTTCCGGCGGGCGCTGAGTGGTATAAACATCTAGCTCTGAAAAACCAGCTTGCTTAAGCTTGGTCTCTATCTCTTTTATGATTTCTTGTTTTTGCTTATTGTCTTGAGGGTTATCAAGTAGCAAATTAAAAACTACTTTAGCTCCGCCAGCCTGCACCGAAACGTCCTTATAAAATCCAGGGTTGAGCACTGAGCTAATTACTTCTAAAGCTTTATCTAAATTTGGCATAAGCCAATTTTAGCAAATTCTAACGCTGAAATATTATATGCTCTGTTTCTAATAAACGAATATATAAAAATTTGATTTGTTCTATCCAGATCTCAGAATTAATGTGCAAAACATCTAGTTTGCCCATATATTCATAAGCCTTTTCCCAAATTGCTCTGGGACTGAGATTTTTAAATGAAAAAGCAGTAGTCAAATATAAAACAAAACGCATCAAAAGAGCTGATCGATAATTGCTAGGATGAACAAGTGTCAAATCTGCTGAATTTTTAACTAAATCTATTACTGAATCTGGTAAGTGCCATTTTGAGACGATTTTGCCAGACAATTCAGCAAGATCAAAGCCCAAAACAGCTATTTCTGCAGTTTTGGGATCAACACCTCTTTGAGTCATAGAGAAAATTTCATTCATACTTCTTGGATCATGCATAGATAAAGCTATTTCTCCAATATGAAAATTTAAACCTGCAAAAAATACAAGGTTTTCCATATTTAAACCCAATAATGAATTTAGCTCTCGACCCAGGAAAGCCAATCTAACAGAACGTTTTATTAATGTTTTAGTATGTTCGTTATCAGATGAAAAATAATTTTTTGCAAAACATGAAGCTAAATGATTTTGAATTTCATTATGTACATTTTCATATCCTAAACGAATAATTGATTGCTTTAAATTAGTTATTGAGATACGATTTTGAGAGATTGAAGAAATTTTTGACTTTTGTAAAATTTTTTTTGTTAAATCTACATCTTCAACCAAATAATCAATTAAATTGCTATTAGAAGTATTGATATTAATACTCATATCCATCAAGTTATAAAGTAATCTTTGACGCACAGGAA
>JBEAYS010000063.1:0-5679 GCA_041170505.1 Cyanobacteriota bacterium | reverse complement strand
CTATTTTATAGACTTCTTGAATACAGTTTTTGATATTTTTGGGATTACAGCCTAGAGATATAGAAAAAGGACCTGAAGCTAATTTCATAGGAGATATAGAAGATCCGACATGATAACAAAGTCCTTTTTCTTCTCGAACACCCTTAAACAAGCGAGAATCACCCCCAGCACCTAAAATCATATTAGCTATAAGTGCTGGATAATGATCAGGATCATCAAGTTTAATATTAGTAGGATTACCAAGAACGACAGTAGATTCAGGGCTATTATTATTAGCTTCTATGATTTGAAAATTCATAGATTTAGGAAGAACAGGAGCGATAGCCTCTAGCTTAAGATCTCTTGGGATCTGGTGAGCAGATGAGTTCCATCCAGTAAGTAGCGGAATGACTTGGCTCTGGATATCATTAAGCGATATATCACCCACAGCTGTTATTTTAGCGTTTTTTGCATGCACAAACTGCCTATAATAAGATCTCAAATCATCAAGCGTGATGCTCTCTACAAGCTTGATTGATTCCTCTAAACTACGTTCATAAAAAATATGATCTTTAGGATAAATAGCTTGAGTGAATTTTTCACAAGCTTGCGTAGCGGGGAATTTTTCAAACATTTTTAGGATATCAATTGATTGAGTTTTTATGCGATTAAATTCATCTGTTACTCTTTTTACTATTTCAGGATTTTGAGTCTCTAGTAAGGCTGGATAATTCAAAAGCTCATTAACGACAGCCATGGTCTGAGCTTGACTTTTAGAGGGGAAGTCTATTGAAATTCCACTATGATCTAGACTAAAACCAAGAGAAAAACTTGAGCCTAATTTATTAAAAATATTTTCTATCTGAAATTTATCTAAGCTTCTTCCTGTATGAGGATTATAAGTCCCCGTAACTGACAAAAGACCTTGTAACATACTTGTAATATTGTGTTTTTCTGGTGGTAATATAAGAGAACCACCATCAAATTTAGCATTTATAAAACTTAAGGGAAGATCTCTATCTTGCTTATAATAAAGCTCCATGCCATTAGGATGTTTTAGTTTTTGTAAACCTTCTAAGCGAGCTTCTAAGCTAGAAAGCCCTCCAGATAGCTCAAGAAGTTTTTTGAATTTTTCTGGTCCGATGATTTGCTTATCAAGACTCTCGCCTTGAACTTGTGTCGATTCTTGATTAATTAATTCATTAAATCCAGATTTAAAATCTTGCCCCTTACCAAATACTCTAAAAACTTTTCTATTCTCAGGTATAAAATATCGATTAACAAAGGCTTTTATATCCTCATTAGTAATACTCTTAATATCATCAAGCTTGAAAAACACCTTAGACCAATCCTCATCCATACCAGCATAAGTTTCAACAGCACCTATCCTTGCGTGCTGAGAATCTCCTGCATAAATTTCAGAATTCTCTAAATTATTAATTACTTGACTAAATTCAAGTGGGGTTAATCCGTTCGCGGCGATATCCTTGAGTTCTGCATCCAAAACAGAGCCGACTTTTTGCATATTAGATTCTAAGTTTTGATCAAGTAAACCAATATTAATAGAATAATCACCAAAAAACTTATTAGTACTTGCAATCGCGCTGGTATATAGAGCCACACTCTTACCACCAAAAGCTTGACCGTCCACAAGTTTTTTTTGGAGTCGCGAATCACGGCTTCCAGATAAAGCATTAGAAATCAAGCTCATTATCAAACTATCTCTATGATTAAATTTAGGAAGATTATACACATAAGAAAAACTTGGGGTAAGAGTATCGTCTCTTACTACGATTTCTTTTTGAGTACTAGGTTTTAGACCTTGTGAAAAATCTACTTCTTTAGTTTCTGGGCGAGGCTTGAATCCCATAAAATATTTATTTAATCCTTGCTTAAGCTCATCAAGAGAGATATCTCCGCTGATAACAAGAGTCGCGTTATTAGGGACATATTCCTCACGATAAAATTTATAAATATCCTCTATAGAGATCTTCTCAAGAGATTCTTTAGTACCTAAGATTTTTTTGCTTAAAGGATGATTTTTACCATAAAGATTGTCATTTATTATTTGGGAAAACTTATTGCGTTTTTCAGACATAAAAATTTCAGCGTTAATAATTCCATGTTCTTTTTTAAACTCGACAGGATCTATCTCTAGCTTCCCCATTACCGAAGATAAAATATTAAAAGCTAAATCTAATTTGTCTTTTGGTAATAGTAAATCATATCCAGTCATGCTATGTCCTGTATAAGCATTAAAATATCCCCCTTGATTACTAGTAACAGCAAATAAATCTTTTTTAAAATTTTGAGTATTACTACACGCAATATGCTCCAAAAAATGCGCCAAACCCTCTTTACCAGCAGGATCCTTAGCTGAGCCTGATTTAAAAACTAAATTTGCTTTTAATTGAGCTCCTTTAGATTGCTTAAAAAGCACTCTAAGACCATTATCAAGCCTTAGCTCGTGAAACTCAGCGCGGGACTTAACTGGTTTTATTCCTGGGCTAGCTGAGAGGCTCTGAGGGCTAACGGGAGGCTCTTGGGGGGCGGATTGGGAAGCAAGGGCAGGAATAACTTGTGTAGGTTTCGGAGCTACTAATCGATTAAAAAAGTTTGAAATAGAAGCAAGAGCTGACATACTTTACATAATGAAAGTACTTTAAATTATAGTATTAATAAATACCTATTGTAAAGGGTTAAGGATTCGCTGAAAAACGAAGTTTTGATACGGAATCCGCCTAAAAACGGCGAAGTGGCATTTTTTCAGTTGATGCTTAAGTTAAATTAGGTAAGGAATCATCAAAAGGGCAATAATATTCACGATTTTGATCATTGGGTTAATAGCCGGACCAGCAGTATCCTTATAAGGATCACCAACAGTATCACCGGTAATAGAAGCTTTATGAGCTTCAGAACCCTTGCCACCAAAATGCCCGTCTTCTATATATTTTTTAGCATTATCCCAAGCTCCGCCACCAGAAGTCATAGAAATAGCTTGAAAAATACCCGTTACAATACTTCCTACAAGAATCCCTCCCATAATCTTAGCTGAACCCATAGGTATAAGAGCATTTAAAAAAGTTTTTCCTGCTAAAGCCACTAAGATAGGGATCATCACCGGTAATAAAGCTGGGATTACCATTTCTTTTATGGCACCTTTAGTAACGATATCCACGCATCTAGCATAATCAGGCTTAGACTTAAATTCCATAATTCCCTTGATTTCAAGGAATTGACGGCGAACTTCAGCAACGACTTCACCAGCTACTTTACCGACAGACATCATAGCTAGCGCGCTAAACAAAAATGGAATCATGCCACCGATAAATAATCCACAAAGTACATAAGGATCTGAAATATCAAATCTAGGAATCTCCATCAAGACCGCTGATGGAGACGCTTCTAGGCGAGCGTTATTAATCTTAGTAATTGCTTTAGTAAGATCATGCTGAAAACAAGTAAACAAAACAATCGAAGCTAAAGCCGCTGAGCCGATCGCATAGCCCTTGGTGACTGCTTTTGTGGTGTTACCAACAGCATCAAGTGGATCAGTTACTTCACGCACCTTAGAATCCATACCAGACATCTCCGCAATACCACCAGCGTTGTCAGTTATAGGACCATAAGAATCAAGCGCCACGATAATTCCAGCCATAGAAAGCATACTCATCGCCGCTACGCCCACGCCATAAATTCCAGCAAAACTATGAGTTAGCAAAATCGCTATAACAATCACCACCACTGGCATTGCTGTGGACTCAAGAGAGATAGCAAGACCGGTAATAATATTAGTAGCATGTCCTGATTCTGAAGCTTTTGCGATATTTCTAACAGGCGCAAAGGCTGTCGAGGTGAAGTATTCAGTGATAACCACAAAAAGACCAGTGAGTACTAAACCCACAAGAGCGCATAAATAATAATTAAAAGCAGGGAAATTAAGACCTTGCATCATCATGTCAGTAATAAAATAAAATCCAATAGCCGCTATTACACCGCTCACTATAAGCCCTTTATAAAGAGCTTTCATTACATCATTATCCTTACCAAGTCTTACAAAAAAATTACCAACTATCGAAGCTACGATCGCAACAGCGCCCATTACAAGCGGGTAGGTAACAGTAGACAGATTACCAGAATGTATCGCAGATGGGTAAGTAAGCAAGCCAAGAAGCATAACAGCAGTAGCTGTAACAGCGTAAGTCTCAAATAAATCAGCCGCCATCCCTGCACAGTCACCGACATTATCACCAACGTTATCAGCGATAACAGCTGGGTTACGAGGATCGTCTTCTGGAATTCCAGCTTCTACTTTACCGACTAGATCCGCTCCTACGTCCGCTCCCTTAGTAAAAATTCCGCCCCCTAAACGAGCAAAAACCGAAATCAAGCTCGATCCAAAAGCAAGCCCTATAAGAGCTTGAATATTGTCCTCGACAGCGTTTGGATAAGTGAATTGTAAGTAAGAATAGAAACCAGCAACTCCTAAAAGACCAAGCCCTACTACCAGTAATCCAGTAACAGCACCTCCTCTAAAAGCTACATCTAGAGCGTCTTTCATACTAATAGAAGCCGCTTGAGCAGTTCTGATATTAGCGTTTACAGAGACATTCATCCCTATAAAACCCGCAAGACCACTCAATATCGCTCCCACTAAAAAACCAATGGCTATTTTTAAGCCCAAAAACTGACCGATTAAAATAGCAAGAACAAGCCCTACTACACCAATAGTGGTGTATTGTCTGTTTAAAAACGCCTTAGCTCCGTCTTGAATCGCACCAGCGATTTCTTTCATGGCAGTGGTTCCGGTATCAAGCTTATAAATCCAGCCAGCGTAAGCTAAGCCGACTAAAATCGCCAAAACCGCAGAAACTAAACACAAACTTACCAAATCGATCATAAAGACTTTTTAAATGTACCATATTAAAAAGACCACCTAAGTTATTTTTTTGTTTCCTTAATTTTCAATTTTATTGGACCAAGCCCAAAAGCTAATTTGAAATACAGTTCCAATATTTTTGATTTACGCTAAACTAAAAACCATGAGCGAAGATTTAAACTCCAAAATGAAAAAAGCCATAGAATCTCTTGAAAAAGAGTTTTTGAGTATTAGAACCGGCAGAGCTAATCCGGGCATGCTGGATAAAGTCCATGCTGATTACTACGGCTCGCAGACCCAAATCAAAAACATGGCTAATATTGCTACTCTTGATGGCAGAACGCTTGAGATCAAACCCTTTGATAAAGGGCTTTTGAAGGCTATCGAAAAATCTATCTTAGATAGTAATCTCGGTCTTACCCCTACTAATGATGGTTCAAGACTGCTAATTATGGTTCCAGAGCTCACCAAAGAGAGACGAATCCAGCTAGCTAAGCAGGTTAAGGAAGAATCTGAAAAAGCTAAAGTCGTGGTTAGAAACATCCGCAGAGACGAAATGGATAAGATCAAAAAACTTACTGAAGGCTCTGAAGACGATAAAAAACGCAAGCAAGAAGACGTAGAAAAAATAACCAGCGATTTTATTAAAAAAATCGACACGGCTACTGAACAAAAAGAAAAAGAGATTCTTACGCTTAATTAAGTTTTAGGCTTAATTCTCCAAACTAAAAATATTCTTAATTTTTAATTGCAGGGAGATGGGCACTTTCTTTCACGTAAGTCACTTGTTGAGAAAAAAGCGCTCATGCATAATTCAATTA
>JBEAYS010000062.1:0-16115 GCA_041170505.1 Cyanobacteriota bacterium | reverse complement strand
GCTTGATTAAGTTCTTCTCTGGTATTAGGCTTAGAATCAATTCTTTCATCGGCTTCTAATATATGTGTTTCTAATAGCTTATCCTGATTAATATGAGTAACATCTTGGTAATTTTGTGCATTAGCATTTTGCCAGGCTTGCTCAGATTTACTAAAATCTAACTTATGTTTTTCATATAACAAAGCAGATTGAAGGCTTGGGTCATTTTGAATATCTTGTCGAGCTAGTAAATCATCAATTTCAGAAACCTTTTTTTGATATTGTCTGAATTCATCATTGCTTCCATTAAATCTGGTTTTTATATCATCTTGAAGATGCGTAAAAGCTTTTTTTAACGCTTGAGATTGTTCAGGACTAGGCTTTCTCCATCCTAACCCCAAAGAGCCTTCGATTTTATTATCTTTATTTATATCAATAACACCAGTTCTTTCGTCATTTGGACCAAAACCCTTACTATAGTAACCATAGGTGGTACGACCGTCTTTTTCACCTAAGTTTACAAATACATTATCTGGATTATCCATTTGGCTTGCTAAAAGACCCGCCGCCTCCAAGCGGATTCTATTTGAGGGATCTTGAGTGTTGATTACGGTAGATCCAGCTTTAGTTTGATAATCACTAATCTTACCTGTCCCTTGATTTAGTCGGTTTCTTGAGGCTCCGAGATTAAATTTTAACTGAGTCAATTCATCAGATGTAAGAACCCCGTCTTTATTTGTATCTCCTTTTTCCCTGATTCCATTCTCTTGATTTTCTCTAGCAAATCCAACAGCTGCAATTGCGTTGCCATTGTTTTGAGATGGATTCGGTTTTTGAATTTGTTGATTTTGGTATCTGTCAATTTCTGTCATTGTTACACTATCCCTAATCCTTTGTAACAAATAAGAATTAATCTTTGGTTATGGTTTTAAATTTACACAGTTCAAGGATTATTTTTCTCAAACCTGAAAAAGACTCATTATCTAGAGTAAAAGATTTGGTCGTTCTATCATTATTAAGGATCCACTGAAAAATGCGACTTCGTCGATTTTCCAACCCTGAGCCAAGAAGGGATCTTGGCTCAGGGAGTGGATCCTTAATATTTTTGTTAGGTGGATTCCGCCTCAAAACTTCGTTTTTAGCGAATCCTTAATAGGTCCGTCTTCGGTGATATTTGGATCACCATAATCTATATTAACAATAATAGGAGGATTGGAATTTTTGAATGTTACAGTCCCATGATTTGAAAATAATCTAACATCAATGGAGGTATAATTAATAGTTTCATAATTTTTATAATAGATATCACCATCTTTTAATTTTCACTTATAGCTATCGGTTTTCCATTGGGGGTATTACCTTGAGCGCGGATTTGGGTCGTAAAATTTTAATACATTTATCTAGTCTATGTCAATGGATAATATATTATCCGTTTGATAGTTATCTAGAGTATTAAATAGCTCTGCTAGCTAGTAAACTAAAACAAGATGACGATAAAAAATCTAAAAATCGGTACTCGAGATAGTAAGCTTGCTCTGGTCCAGACTTATTGGGTGCAGGATCAGTTAATTAACCGTTATCCCGATCTTAATATTGAAATTCTTGAGATTAAAACCCAGGGCGATAAAATTTTAGATACAGCACTTTCTAAAATCGGAGATAAAGGTCTTTTTACCAAGGAACTTGAGCACGAGCTTTTGCTGAATAATATAGATCTCGCCGTTCATAGTATGAAGGATCTTCCTACTAGATTGCCAGATGGTTTGGAACTAGCCGCAGTGAGCGCGCGCCAGGATGTTAGTGATGTGGTGTGTTTGTCGCAACCAGCTTTAGCGCGCGGGATTCAGTCTATTAGTGAGGTTCAGGTTATTGCTACTTCTAGCTTGAGGCGGATAGCTCAGCTTAAGCGGCTCTATCCTGATAAAACTTTTGTCGATATTCGCGGTAATCTACAGACGAGATTCAAAAAACTCGATGACCCAAATAATAATATTGATGCTTTAATTTTGGCGAGTGCTGGGCTTGTTAGACTAGGCATGCAAGAGCGCGTTAGTAGCTATCTGGCTCCCAGTGAGGTTTTGCCGGCAGTAGGTCAAGGAGCTCTGGGTATTGAGATAGCAAGCGGGCGCGAGGATCTTAAAAGTTTTTTGAGATTAGCTCTTAACTCATCAACCGATGAGATGATGATAAACGCCGAAAGAGCCTTCCTAAGAGAGCTTGAAGGTGGTTGTCAAGTGCCGATCGGCGCTTATAGTCAACTAAATCCAGAAGATACTAGCCGTATGATTCTTCACGGTGTGGTCGCTAGCTTAGATGGCAAGATTGAATGCAGAGACTCGATTACGGGTTTATTGGTGGATGGCGTGAAACTCGGTCAAGAATTGGGCTCCAAGTTAAAAGCTCAAGGTGCTAAAAAAATTCTTGAAGGAATAAGAATTAATAAATGAAAAGCGCAACAGAAAAAAAAATTGATTTAATCATGAAGCTCGCTGGAGGTTTGCATACTTACGGCGCGACGGCTCAGGGACTAGAGTCTGCTATGGGCAATGTGGTCGCTAGTCAGGGTTTAACAGGACAGTTTTTTGCTACACCGACCGTTATCATGGCGGCTTTTGAGACTCAAGAAGGTAGAAAAAACGCTCTTATTAGAGTGAAGCCCGGTGGAATTGACCTAGAAAAAATGACTGAGCTCGATAAAATTGGTGATGATTTAATCGCGGGCATGACGACTCTGGAGCAAGCTGATATTAAGCTTGATGAAATTATTAGTCAACCTAGCCCGTATAGCGCTCTGACAGAGGCTTTTGCCTATGTGCTTGTCGGAGCGTCGGTGGTGATTTTTTTCTCGGGCGGGTTTTATGAGTGTTTAATTGCTGGTGTGATTAGCTTAGTGGTAGGAATTTTGGCGGTGTCGATTTCGTTTATGCCCCAAACAGCGAGGTTCTTTGAGTTTTTGGCGGCGTTTATTGTATCGGTCTTAGCATCTATGATTTATGTTTTTTATCCTTGCTTCTCTATTGAATTAGTTACTCTTGCTAGCTTGATAGTTTTTGTACCTGGTTTGAGCTTGACTATATCTATGACAGAGCTTGCTAGCGAAAATTTAGCGGCGGGTACCGCGCGCCTTATGCAGGCGATTACTGTTTTTATGAAACTGGCTTTTGGAGTGGTTTTGGGGACTACTTTGATGAAGCTTGCTTTTCCTTCTATAAGTTTTGTCGATAAAGTTAGTTTACCGATAGCGCCACTGTGGATTATTCCAGCGTTAATTACATCTGCAATGGGTTTTACGATACTGTTTAGAGCTAAGCCTAAGAATTTTTGGTGGATATTGGTAGCCGCGATTCTGGCTTTTAGCGTTACTTATTTTTCGGGTAATTATTTATCGACTGAGCTAGCTCCGTTTATCGGAGGTTTTGTCGTGGGCTTGGGAGCCAATATCTACGCCCGTTTGCTCAAGCGCCCAGCCGCGATGATAGCCATGCCCGGATTAATTTTATTGGTACCCGGAAGCATTGGATTTAGAGGACTGTCTTTTTTGGTAGAAAAAAACACTCTAGCTGGCATAGAGACGACATTTCAGATGTTTATGATAGCCGTCGCGCTTGTCGGCGGTCTTTTACTGGCTAGTATTTTGGTCTCGCCTAAACGGAGTCTTTGACTAGGAGATTAGCTATTTATCTTTTGTAGCAAGATTTTCACCATTATTGCGTGAATTGGGTTGCTGTAAATTTTGTTTTTGTTTACAAATAATAATCATGGAATTTGGAGGAAGTTGGTGTTTATCACGATTAATCTGTAAAAATAGTTGGGAATTTTCGTTTACAACACTAAATTTACTTAATGGGTCTAAATGTTGAAAAGAAAAAATCATTTTTTCCTTTTTTTTGCCTTGATTTTTACTGATTAAATTTATAATCAAACTTTCTATACTACTCAGTGCTTTTAACAAAGCTGTCTGATTTTCTTCACTAAGATTAAGAAGAAAATTTGGATTAAAATTTATGCTACCGTAAGAATTTTGCTGTAATATTTTGAGTTGATTAATTAATTGACTAAATTGTTTTTTTTTAAATTCATCAGGACTGAGATTGTTAAAATTTATTCTAGGAATTTCCATAACTCACAATAATACCACGCAAGATAAGTAAAAACAAGCCCCCTAAATTTAGCTAACTTTGACCGGGATTTTATGCCCCAGCTTCATCAGAGTCTTTTCTAAGCTCGCTAGCCCCATCAAAATATCTCTATCGCTCACAAACCCAAGATGCCCCATTCTAAAAATTTTGTCTTGAAGTTCTTTTTGACCATTAGCGACAGTGATGCCCCAATCTTCTTTTATGGTCTTGCGGATATCAGGTACGCTGATATTCTCTGGCGGCCAGATAGCGGTAATTGCGCTTGAAGCGTCTTTATCAGCACACAAAAGCTTCAGACCTAAATCTCTTAAACCTGCTCTAAGAGTGTCTCTTAGTCGAGCGTGTCTGCTGTAGATTTTTTCTAGTCCCTCTTCTTGCATTTTAGTTAGGGCAAGCTCTAGACCTACGATAAAAGAGACATTTGGGGTCCACGGTGTGGTGCTGTCCTTGAGAGCTTTTCGGGCTTGGTTCCAGCAAAAATAATAACTTGGTGTTTTGCAATTTTCTTTTGCCTTTAGCGCATCCGCCGACACATAAATAAAACTCAAGCCAGGAGGTAGCATAAAGCCTTTTTGGGAGCCAGATACAACCACATCAATCCCAAGAGCATCTATCTCAAGTGGCATACAGCCAAGTGAAGTAACAGCGTCTAGTATCACAAGCGCGCCGTGCTCTTTTATGATCGGAATTAGCTTATAGATGTCATTTGCTGTGCCTGTCGAAGTTTCAGAGTGTGTGATAGTTACATATTTATAAGTATCTTGCTTGAGCGCGTCTCTTAAATCCTCTGCTTGAATGGCTTTGCCGGGTTCAGCTTTTAGGATGGTGGTATCAGCGCCATAGATTTTAGCGACATCAGCGAATCTCTGTCCAAACACTCCTATCACCAGCGACAAAACTTTATCACCGGGATTTATTAGGTTGCTAATCGCACCTTCCATTGCTCCCGTGCCAGAAGCTGTGTAGATATATACTTCGTTCTTGGTTTGGGCAAGCCACTGAAGTTTTTCTGTAGCAGACATAAAAATCTTGGAGAATTCTTTAGAACGATGTCCAATAGGGTGCTTAGCAATAGCCAGCAAGACAGACTCCGGCACTGGAGTAGGTCCGGGTATCATCAAAAAATCTTTTTCTTTCATGTAAAAATTATAACTTATTAAACCCGCCATCTTGGAAGCTTAAGGATTCCGCCTCAAAACTTCGTTTTTCAGCGAATCCTTAAATAAGCTTTTATTCCCCGCTCTAAGTGCATTTGCTTGATGCAATAACCCAGATTTTCAAGGGCGGCTCTATGAGTTATTAATTCAGAAACTTTTATGACGCCGTCGCTGAGAAGTTTCAAGCTCGCACTCAGATTACTCAAATTAGGCTAATAACTTCCTAAAACAGTCAATTCTTTGTAATAAATACTATTATTCCCAAATCCTAGATTTTTATGCAAAATAGACGAAAAAACGCAAATTGTGGCTCCATTACGCGAGTTTTTAAGGGCGGTTTCTATTGCTAAATCTGCTCCTGCGCAAAGAAAAATATAATCAAATTCTTCTTGATTGAGCTCTTGTTTATGATGATCAAAACCGAGTTTTTGGGCCAATTTCAAGCGATCGGGGTTTAGATCTAAGCCAGTCAGTTCGCTGTGCGGATAATAATGTTTTATTAGTTGCCCCATAATCAGACCAATGGAGCCTAAGCCGATCACCAAAATCTTAGCTGGGATTTTGGTGCTGGATTGGATCGCTGTCCTCTCAATCGCTTTTATACAGCAGGCTGTAGGCTCTGTGAAGCTTGCTACCTCATCGCTTAGATGAGCAGGAATTTTTTGGACAGTATGAGCAAGATGGTTTTTGCTGAGTTCTAAATACTCGCAAAAAGCACCTGGATTAAAATTACTACTCTTAAACTCTTGGCAAAGACTCTCTTGTTTTTTTAGGCAGTAAGCACATTTTAAGCAAGGCACATGGTGAGATGATACTATTCTATCCCCGGTCTGAAACCCATATCTAGAGCTCATTTCAGAGGATATGGCTTCTATGACTCCCACCATTTCGTGCCCTAGAACCACTCCAGGTTTAACAAGGTTTTGATTGATTTTTACTAGATCAGATCCGCATACTCCTACGCCGCTTACTCTGATGATGGCATTATTACTGCTGAGAACAGGCTTATTGAGCTCATCTAGGCGAAGCTTGCTAGACGAGTCAGCATGAGGGTCGTAGACAAGAGCTTTCATCGCGCGCCTACTTTTGCTTTTATATCGCTAGGTACAAGGCTAGCTAGAGCCTCGATCAGGAGCGGGTTTGCTTTTGGGAGGCGAGTGATTAAGTAATTTGTGATGCCATGGTGGCTAGCAAGCTCAGCGTATTCAGTCCCAAGCTCGTGAAGAGTTTCGATATGATCTCCCACAAAGCTAATCGGAACAATAATCACATTTTTGGTCCCAGTCGAGCCTAGCTCCTCTAATACATCTTCAGTATTGGGTTCTAGCCATTTGACCGGACCGACTCTGCTCTGGAATGTAATCATCCAGTCTATATCAAAATCATTTGAGCATAAATTATTGGTGTAGTTTTTTAGTCCGAGTTTATTTGCTAGATTTTGGAGAATTAGATTGGTGCTATCTTCGATTTGTTTTTGGTAGGGATCGCCATTAGTAATGTACTTCACGGGCAAACCGTGAGCAGAAAACAAAAGCTTGATTTTTTTGTTTTCTTGATTAGCAATAAGAGCTTTCATCTGACTGAACCTATCAATGATTCTCTGGGTGATAAGCTCGATAAAAAATTCATTATCCTGCCAGCTTTCGATGTATTTAATTTTTGCTTTTTGATCAAACCCCGTCTTAGAGAATAATTCACGGCACTCAAAAATACTTGATCCAGAAGTGGCGATAGAATATTGCGGATAGAGAGGAATGACGGTGAGCTCATCAACGCCCAGGGCTTCAATGTCCTTAAAACTATCTTTTAAAAATGGATAAGAATAACGCATTGCAATAAAACAACGATACTCACTGCCAAGTCTTTTTTCAAGAGCCTTAGCTTGGCACATAGTCTCAAACAAAATCGGAGAGCGCCCGCCTATCATTTCATAATTTTCTGCTACTTTAGGAGCTCTTCTTGAAGAGATAAAATTAGCAAGTTGTTTTTGAAAAGGTTTTAGGAACTTGGGTAATTGGATAATATAAGGATCGTTAAATAAATTAAATAAGAAATTTTGGATATTGGCGGTACAGCAAGGCCCGCCCATTTGTAACAGTAATATTGCTTTATTGCCTTGTTTTTCCATGCTTGAAGTATAATTATACTTTATGCAACCGATCGCAATTAGAGGAGCCACTACCGTATCAAGCAATAGCGCTGAGGAAATAAAATCAGCCTCAGTCGAGCTTGTAAAGGCTATCGTAGAGCATAACCAAATCCAAGAAGAAAATATTATTATGGTTTTTTTGACAATGACTGACGATCTTACTGCTTATAACGCCTCTTCTGCCATTCGCATAGGCATGAATTGGAATCTAGTGCCGTTTTTTACTTCACAAGAACCTAGAATTGATGGTATGTTAGCTTTTTGTATTCGGGTTTTGATCCAGATCCACACAGATAAAAGCCGCGATCAAGTTAAGCATGTGTATTTGGGGCAAGCCGCTAATTTGAGACCTGATATTAATACCAAATAAATGAAAATCTGGTTTACTATCCCTAATATTCTTTCGTATTTAAGAGTAATTCTTATGTGTTTTGCTTTCTGGAATTTTTTGCAAGACAGCAATAAAATTTTGTTTTTAATTCTTACTATTGTGGTGGTCGCTATGGATGGTTTGGATGGGATTGTTGCTCGCAAATTCAATCAAGCAACACCTTTGGGAGCCAAGGTGGACATTTTTTGTGATCGTTTGACTGAATTAGGTTATTGGTATTTTTTTGGATATTTGGGAATAATAGGATTTTGGGTGTTTTGGTTTTTTTTGATTCGCGGTTTAGCGGTAGATTTTCTTACGCGAAAATCGTCTAAGCCTCTTGGTGATAGCTGGCTAAGATCAGGGCGTTTTATGCGAGCTAGTTATGGAACTCTAAAAATCTTGAGTTTTGGTTTATTGATAATTTGTCCTTTTTATGAGCTTTTGGGCTTGAATTTAGCTAGTTTAATTACTTGGCTTACGGTTTTGATTTGTTTTTTAAGAGCAGTTCCGGTTTTTATGATGCAATTTGTTAAATAAGCAATTTTTTTGGTATATTGAAATTATGGTAATAAGCCAAAGTTTTGTCGGAAAAGAATATCCTGTCGTTTCTTATAAAATTGGACGAGAAAAACTTAAAGAGTTTTTGGTCGCTGTAAAAGCAGATTTAGAAAAGTTCTCAGAACTTATTCATCCTACTTTTTCGGTGGTTTTCCAGCATGAGATTTTAAGAAATGTTTTGTTTGATCCTGATCTAAAATTAAATCTTAGTAAGCTTGTGCACGGGGAGCAAGAGTTTATTTACTATAAACCAGTGGTGGTGGGCGATACCATCAATACTATAGCTCGCATCGAAAAAATTTTTCAAAAAGGTACCCATGATTTTGTAGTGCTAAAATCTACTTCTATTAATCAAGTCCAAGAGAAGGTCCTAGAGTCGGTTTGGACTTTTGTGATTCGTGGTGGTAATGATAAGGATTTTACTTTACAAGAAAAAATTGCCATGAAAATAATTGGTTTATTGCCAGTTGACCCTAAGATCAAAAAGCTTCAAATCGAGTCATTGAGCAAGCTTGAAACTATGGCTGATAAGACCATAGACCTTGGGCGCGCCCAGCAAGATCTTTTTTATTTCGACCAAAATTCTAAAGATGAATCAGCTATGCAGGTTTTTATCGATAAATATATGCCACAAGTTTATGCCGGTGCTAGCGGTGATTTTAATATAATTCATTTGGATTCTGATTTTGGTAAGTCTGTTGGTCTTGGAGGTAATATTTTACACGGTATGGCGACAATGGCTCTAGGAGCGAATTTCGTAGTGATTAACCTAGACCCCAAAAAAATCAAAAGATATCGAGTACGTTTTTCTGCTCCCGTAAAACCTCTTGATACACTTACTTATAAGGGCAAGTGGTCAGAGGATCGTAAGACTTTTAATTTTAAGGCTGTCAATCAAATGGGTCAGGAAGTTTTAAATTCTGGTTTGGTTGATGTGATTTGATAAATTCTATACACTTATTAAATTTTCTTCTTTAGTTTGAGTTAGTCTTATGTACTCATCAGCCTCAATTAATTTTCCATAAATCAAAAGACTAACTCTAAGATAGTTATGTACAAATTTTTCATATTCCAAAGGAGATAGATTTGCTGATGGTTTATTTATATCTAATTTATCAAGAATTTCACCACCTCTATTATTTGATAGTCCACTTAATTTAGGAAGTAAAACCTTCATTTTAAAAGCATCAGAGCATTTATTAATTTCTATACTTCTTGGAAATAAACTCAATAATTCCTGATTATTTTCTAATAATGAACAAATTCCTTTTTCATTAATGTCAGCTTCTTCTTTTAAAGTTCCAATAAAGAAGACACTTTGTTCATTTATGGATTGTTTGATATATTTCAAAAAATTTTCATCTATTTGGCTAAACATTTTTCCGATATCATCTAAAAATGCAAGACAAGGTTTATTTTTGTTTATTGAATCAAAATAATTTTTAGCGTTAGATCCAGAATTAATAAGATCCTCGTAATTTCCATAAATGAATGACCATCGTTTTTCTACAGATATGGCTCGACAGAGAAGAATTTTTTCACTTTCGGTAAAACCAGTTATTAAGATTCCTCCAAATTCTCCAGCTTGTTTTTTTGTTGCTCTTTCTTTTAGAGCACTTTTTAATTGTTCATAGTAGTCGTTCAATATTTTTGGTATTTCAATTGCAACGGCATTATTAATATTGATTTCTACTATGGGTGCTTTTTCAAATTTATTAATTTGTAAAGGATTGGAATATCTTATCAATTCTTTTTCAGTACTTGATAATCCTTGAGCGATAGAAAGAGCATTTCCAATTTTATCTTTGTCATCTTTAATATTGTAGAGTAATTTATATAGTTGGTCTGGACTAAATAATTTTTTGTTAGTTTTTATTGCGAGTTCTAAAACATTTATGGTGTTATTAATTAAAAAGCTATTATTGCAGCCTTGTATAATATAATCAAAAATTTGGCTGTTGATACTTTTTGTACAGTAATTTAGCATTGTCTCATAAATATTTAAATCATCCAAACTTATTGGTTCCTTGGTTTCGTCGATAAGTTTTTTGATACAAGTCAAAAATATACCATTAGATTTTTCTGGACTAAATTTTTGAATTATATTGATTGTATGATTTTTTGCTTTGAAAATTTCATTTGGATCAGTCAAAATTTTTATAAATAAATAATCTATATTAGCTTCTGGAGTGCAACTAGCAAGAGCGTTTGCAATGCAGATAGTTTTTTCTTCATTAGAACTACTAAGTTTTTTTGATAGTTCTTCTTCTAAATTTTTTATACCAGATTCTTCATTAATAGTAAGAATGGCTTTTAAGGCTGATTCATAACAAGAGCTTGAAATTTTATATTTTTTCCAAGCTTTTTTTGCAACACTGAGGGTTGTTTTAAAAATTGTTATATGTTCCCTGTAATAAAACATGCTTAACGCTCTAATTACCTCAGGTGTAATGCCACCCCAGTTGGCTGGTGCACTTTCTATATGCTCAATTAAGGTTTCTAGTGCTTTAGTTTTAACTTTTGAATCGCTCAATTTCATCCATTCAATCCAGCCATCTATGTCTTTGTGGTGATACTTAAAAAATATTTGACTAAGAACACCATTACTAACAGAACTTCTAGCTATATTAATTTTTATATTTAATTTTTCTTCAAGAAATTCTTCTATTTGGGGAATAAAGTTAAATAGTCCTACTACAAGTAAAGTAATAATTATTAATCCAATTAAAATATTAATTATAAGATCCATAAAATTAATTAGTGACCACCTTTATGTGCTCCAGTTCCTTTTGCAGGCTCTGCTGGAGCTGGTTCTGCGCTCTCGGATCCATGTCCTCCACCTTCAGGCTCAGCACTTGGCGGATTTGCTTTTCTAAAAGCTTCTCTTGCTTTTTTGCGTCTTAGCTCTTCAAGAGTAGGTAGTCTTGTGCTTTTGCCTTGAGCTTTGGTGATATATTCTTCAGCCTTAAACTGTCCTTCCGTTTTTAATCCTGCTTCTTCTAATCTTTCTTCTTGTACTTGAGCTCCAAGTTCTTCTTCAGGGTTCACATACTTAGGCTTTAGATTTTCTTCTTCTCCCTGCTGTAACATTTTTATAGTTATTCTTCTGTTGCCCGCTGACAAAGGCACACCAGGATACTTTAGCTGAGTATCAGCGTAACCCTCTATTCGTGAGAATCTTGAGCTATTGACCCCAGCATAAGTTAATCTGCTTTTTACAGCGATCGCTCTATCTGTTGATAAATTCCAATTATCATAATTGCCATATCCAAATTCCTTACTATCAGTGTGCCCTGAGACAACCAATAAACTCATTTTGTTTTTTAAAATTTGTGATAATTTATCAATTATTTTTTTGGCTTCTTCAGTGAGTGTCGCCGAGCCTGGATTAAACGTCTCCATGCCTTTTGAGTCTTTGATTTCAATTAATATCCCATCTTCAAGTAAATTGAATTCTATCTTATCTAGCAACTCCTCATCGGAACTCATTTCTAGCTCTTTTTGTAATTCGTTTTGAATAGTTTTTTTCATTTCTTCTTTATTTTGGCCAGTTAGCATGAGTTTTTGATATTCAAAAAAACTAGAGCCTCCTTCAAACTTTCCTGGATCCGTGGGTTTTTTGGCTCCGCCAAAAATAAATACATTTCCCTGCAAAGGTCCTGTCTGAGTGGGTTGTCTAAAATAGCTTGAGATAGCCGCCTTAGAACTTGGATCTACGTTAATTAACCACAAAAGTAAAAATAAGCACATCATCGCAGTAACGAAATCTGCGTAAGCTACTTTCCAAGCACCACCGTGGTGGCCGCCGTGTCCACCTTTTTTAATAATCTTTTTGATTATTATTGGTTCGTCTTTTAGTTCATCAGCCATAGAGCTTCTATTAGTAATATTCCTTATCAAGGCCATTTTGCTAAAGCTTTCACCTAGGTCAAATGGTTGATTTTAAATTATTTGCTTAAGTCTCTAGATTTAATAGCCGATTAATTAATTAGGAGTATGTGTAAACGCTATGAGTACAAATAATATGCAATCAGGACTTGCAAATAAAAAATTTATTAGGAACATGGTCGAGACGGCCAGCCCAATGCAATTAATAATTTTGCTTTATGATGGGGCTTTGCAGTGGTTGGTAATGGCCAAGCAAGAATTAAAAAAGAACAGAGATTCTAAATTGCCAAATTGGACTAATTATGCTAACTACATGGGCAAGGCTCATGATATAGTAACGCATCTTCAAGATAGTTTAGATCATGAGCAAGCACCAGAGTTTTCAGATCAAATTTTCAATTTATATGATTTTATAAAAAATGCCATCTCAAAAGCTAGCGCATTCAAAAAAGAAGATGATTTAGAGAATGCTTATAAACTTTTAAAAGATTTAAAAACCACTTGGAAAGATGCTTTGGATAAGCAAAAACTAGCTTAAAATTTTACTAGCATTGATTTTAATTAGCTGTTAATCTAGTTTATGTGCTAGAGCTAAAAAATATTTATAAATCTTTTACGGCTAATAAACAGGTTCTGAATAATATCAACTTAGAAATTCAAGATTCTGAATTCTTGGTTTTGGTAGGTCCTAGTGGTTGCGGGAAAAGCACCTTAATTAGGATTATTGCTGGGCTTGAACAGCCTGATTCGGGAGCAATTATTTTTGATGGAAAAGACTTAACTACTCTTGCGCCTAAGGATCGTAATTTGAGCATGGTGTTTCAAAATTATGCTCTTTATCCTCACAAAACTGTTTTTGAAAATATAGCTTTTCCTTTGCAAATAGCTAACCACAAAAAGCAGGATTCTGAAGTAGTGGTTAAGAATATTGCTGAGAAATTAAATATCGCAGATCTTCTAGAACGTAAGCCAGGACAGCTTTCTGGCGGACAGAGACAAAGAGTTGCACTCGCACGTGCGTTAGCCAAACAACCCAGTATTTTTTTATTAGATGAGCCGCTTAGTAATCTGGATGCTAAACTTCGCATGCAAATGCGACAAGAATTATTCAAGCTCCACAAAGAACTAAACTCTACTTTTATTTATGTTACTCATGATCAAGTCGAAGCTATGACGCTTGGGGACAGGATAGTAGTCCTTCATGAGGGAATCATTCAGCAAGTGGGCACACCTCAAGAAGTTTATAATAAGCCCACCAACTCTTTTGTAGCCAGCTTTATAGGCAGTCCACCAGCAAATTTATTAATCACTTGTGATTCAAGTAAGCAATTAGCTTTAAGGCCAGAATATTTATATCTAGATCATAACTACGATTCCAAAATTGAAGTCGAAATTTTCAATATGGAGATTTTAGGTAGTGAAATTTTATTATATGGTTCGATTCTTCAAAGCGATCATAAATTTCAAGAGTCTCAAAAGCTAATTGCCAAGCTGGATAATAACGAATACTCCCAGAGTGTTTATAGGGAATTTAGATCTAAAACTAAGGCTAATTTTGGAATATCTCAGAGGATAAATCTTTATTTCGACAAAAATTTGCTATATTGTTTCTAAAGACAGTTTTTATGCAAGAAGTAGACCCTTTTATATCCAGACAGATCGACCTAAATTTAAATATTGGCCAAGGTTTTGGAGAGCAGATTTTAGAAAAAGAACTTATGGCTTACGCCACTTCTGTAAACGTTTCAACAGGGGCACATGCTGGAGACCCGCTCCAAATCAATAACGCTATTAAGCTTTGCAAAGACTATGAAAATCTTTCATTAGGTGCTTTGGTTTCTTACCCAGATTTAATGGGTTTTGGTCAGCGTAAGATTCAACTTACAAACGAAGAGCTTAGATCCTCAATTTTGATGCAACTAGGTGGGCTAGCTTCTCTTGCAAAATCTCATGGTTATGAGCTTCAGCATGTAAGAGCTCATGGATATCTCTATCAACAAATCGCACAAAATTATTCTATTGCAGAGACTTTAGCTAAATCAATTCAAGAATTTAGTAAGTGGTTGATTTTGGTTGGTCCTTCAAGCAAAGTTTTAGAGGAAGTGGGTGCGTGGACCAATGTTAGGACTGCTTTTGAAGCAAGAATTGATCTGAGATATCGCGCAGATGGCTCACAGATTCCTTTTGAGCTTGAAAGAGACGGAGTTCTGGACATAGACACTATTGCTCAAAGAGCAAGGGATCTTGTGTATAAATCTTGTGTAAAAATTGAAGATTCTGGGGATTTGGCAATTAAATATGAGACTCTGCACCTACCTACTAGGTTAAAAAACTCCGTTGAAATAGCTAAGTTAGTTCGTGGAATGATACTAAAGCCTTTATCTCTAAAATCGGTAGACTACGAACCTTATCTCTCAGAGTTCATTTAATTTAAGGATTCGCTAAAAAACGTAGTTTTGAGGCGGAATCCGCTTATCAAAAAACATTAAGGATCCACTTCCTGAGCCAAGTTTCACTCTTGGCTCAGGATTGAAAAAATGCATTTTTCAGTGTATCCTTAAGTAACTGCTAGAATATTAAATTTTTATTTTACTGCTTAAAATAGTGCTATTATTATATTATTCTCTTAGGGGAATATCGGGATAAGATAAAAAGGGAAGAATTAAGTGGCTGAAGAATTAGTTAGGGATTTAGTTGAAAAATATGTAGAAACTCTTGATAAAGATAATGATACTGTTAAGGCGTATAGGTTGGATTTAGAAAAATTTGTTGAATGTTTTGGTGAGCGTTACTCAACTGAAATAAAAGCAGACGAATTAAAATCTTATTTAGATAATCTATCTACTCGTTCTGGCAAAAGAGTAAGTGTTTCTACTCAAAATAGGCATTATGCAACTATTAGTTGTTTTTTCAATTGGTTAATTAGGCAGTCTAAACTTATTGAAAATCCTATAAAAATTGTTCAAAGAAGAAGACCTAATAAAGACGTTGGAGAAACAAATGCCAAAGATATAATTAGGTATTTAGATAAAGAAACTATAGTTAAAATTATGAATAATGCAAAATCAGATAGAGAAGAGTTTTTGTTTGATTTGCTTTATAGCAGTGGACTTAGAATTTCTGAAGCCCTTGCTCTTAATGTCCAAGATATCCGCAACGGTATCATTCAGGTCAGAGCTGGTAAAGGTAATAGAGCTAGAGTAACTTATATGTCTAAATTCACCGAAAAACTCTTCAAGAAATATCTTGATAATAGAGTTCCAGATAGATCAGTTTTGTTTAAAGCAAAAAACATAGATGAAGCTAAGGCTCTTAAGAACGAAGGTGCTTTGTTTACTACCAATAACGGTACACGTCTTGGTTATCACAGAGCTAATCAGTTATTTAAGCAAGCTTCTAAAAACATAAAAAATCCAGATGGTACTCCGCTTACTATCCACCAACTAAGACACACTTTCTGTACTGAAAGAGTAGGTCATATTGATATTAGAGTTCTTCAAAAATTGGCTGGACACAGCGATATCAGAACTACTTTGCGTTATGCAAAGGTTGCTGATACTGTCGCTCGCGAGCAATTTGAAAAATTTGATAGAGAGCGTAAAGTTGGATTTGATGATAACGGAGAATTCAGATTGCCTACTCAAGAAGATTTTGAAAAAGCAGAAGCTTTAGTATAATCGTCATTTGACATCTAAAAAACTAATTATTATTCCCGGCTCATGTTCGCACATCTCTAATTGGTTTGATCAAATAGAGTACGCTAAAGCCTGTGGTTTTACAGTAGTTTTTTTGGAATTGTCTGCTGATAAATTTAGGGATTTTTCTGATTGTGTAGATAATTTATTCCATAAAATTGGTCTTCACGTTAACTC
>JBEAYS010000061.1:0-4627 GCA_041170505.1 Cyanobacteriota bacterium | reverse complement strand
AGCTCGTCGGCAGCGTCAGATGTGTATAAGAGACAGATCTTTTTCTGCGTCATAAGGTGAAATATAACTTTTATTTACATCTACAATTGCATGATGATAGGCAGCTTTTGTATTTTTTGTTATAATAATTGGATTTTTCATTCCATTTGCTAAAATATCTTTTTCTAGCGAGAAAAATCCAGGCTCAAGTAATCTACTTTTTCGAGTAACACAATTTGCAATTTCTTTCGTTGAAATATGTATTACAGAAAAAGTTCGTTTTACTTCAGTTAAATTTTCATCAAAAAATACTCGAGTAACGTCGGAATTATTGTGTGCTTTCATCTATTTTCTGATAAAAAAGTATTGTATTTTGAGATTCTTTTATATAGCGGCGAAGCTCTTGAACATTGTGAGCTAAACTTTGGTATCCTGCTGGAGTTACTGCATAAAATACTCCACTTGAGTCATCTTGAATTTCTTTTAAAAATGTTTCTAAATTTTTTTCGGATACTACATAAAATTTAACTGGCTTAAGTGTTACAGCTTCTATAGGCGGTGGGTTAAGTACAAGAGGCTTTGGGCACTCTTGTACTATAGGAGGTGGAGCAGAGGCGCAACCACTTAAAAATAAAAAACAAAAAAGTATTTTTTTCATTTAGACATTTTACTCTGAAACTCGGACGTTTCTGTCTCTATAGTTTTAAATACTTCTTCAGTAGCGCGATTAACCCGCAGCTCAATAAGCTCTGGTTTTTTCTGGGATAATTGTTGCAGATTGTGCCGTTCAAATATTTTTAGTGCGTTATTTACTTCTTTTCGCACTTCTGCATTTTGTGAGTACACATTATTTAGTTTCTCGCTCTGTACTGCAACTTCAGTTTGAAAAGCTGAAAATTGTGCAGACAAAGCAGAGAATTGTTGTTCTTTTTGTTGTACTTGAAGCTCAAGATTTTCATTTGTTTTCTTGAGCATTTCTACACGAATATATAAAAAGCCGAGAGACCCCGCTACGGCGAGTAAAACAACAAGTATTAAGTTATTTTTAAGCCCCGCGAGCCAGATCATCAATAGTTCTCATGCGAGCGACTAGTCGCTTTGATCGATCGCCAACTTGACGATACCAACGACTGTCTTCCATTTGAAGTGCCGCCTCTGCCCAGTTGTGCTCATAGACAGCCGCGATCAACTTCTTAAACTTCATGAAGCGATCGCGACCTAAATTAAATAGCATATTTACGAGTATTTCTTGCGCTTCGGCGGGCATGGTTTCCCAGTTATTGAATATGACTCGAAAATCAGAAATTGCAATGGCGAGGTCATTATTGAGCAACTCGCGACACTGATCTTCAGTTATGCTGTCTCCTAGTTTTAGATCACGAATAGCAGGCGGATCAGTTTTCTTTATCAGATGACCTATACCGACGGTCAGAAGTCCTTCTGTATCGTGATATGCTTTCAGTTTTTTGCCCTCATCAATCTCAATCTGACGCATGAGACGGTTCATATTTATTTTATTCATATCGTACCTAGGAAACCACCCCTTACTCATTTAATTAGAGAATTTGGGATGCTTGTACTAGAGCCGTAAGGCACATCAAGCAAATCATTGCTACGCCCATACGATGTAGTACAATTGTAAATTTATTCATTTATTTGATCTCAATATACTTGGCGGGGTTAATCGCCCGAGGCTTGAAAGTAATTTTAAGAAGCCCGTCCTGAAACGAAGCATTTGTTACTTCCAGATTTTTCGGAACAAAAAAACTGCGCCGGAAGGCTTTGCTGCTAATACCCTTATGGATATAAGTTTCTGTGCCTTCTGATTTATCGCCTTCAATCGTGAGCAGACCAATATCAAAATGAATCTTAACACTTTCTTTAGACCAGCCAGGAAGTGCTAGATCAACTCGATATTCATTTTCTGCAAGCTGTACAACATTGAAGCGAGGAAAAGCATCTACATTTAGATTGCCAAAAAAGTCATTAAAAAACTTGTCGCCACCCACAAAGAAGTGGTCCAATAGTCTAGTAGTCATATTTATCTCCTTGAGAATAAACTTGCCCCTTACGGAAGCAATAATGAAAAGAAAGTTTTTCTGTTGCCAGGGAAACTTTCAAACCCCGAGGGACCTTACGCTGCTAGAGCGAAGTCCTCAGAATAAACATCATCATTTGCGTTTATTTTAATTTGCATCTTCGACCGGGTAATCCCAATCCTAACGACTTTCGCATTGCCGATTCTCCGCATTACTTTCGGTTGCCTGTCGAAGCCTGACACCCCCAACTAAGCATACTAGAACACAGTTTTCCCATTTCAGGCTTTAGAGTACCTTATCGGGCTAGTATGCTTAGGTGGAGGTGGGCGGAATTGAACCGCCGTCCAAACTTCCTATTTGTAATACATCAACGAATTCTAGTACCTAACCCAACCGCCGTTTACACCGTCAAAGCCATTTACTGTCCAGTCATATTCTATGATTGAATTTTTTAGTTCTCGTGTATAATAATAAATTAAAAATTCTGAACATAAATGAGAGTACTGTTCTTGTGTTACGACAGATATGATGTTATCATTTATTTGATAGTACTTATCTAGTAATTTTGTATCCATTCCGTAACAGACAGTAGAATACGAGTATATCGAGTCAAGTTTATTAGTTCTAGTGTCTACAAAAGATAATTGTGAATCTAAACTAGTATCGTGAGAATTAGGTATCTTAAAAAAGAACCTATTTTTTTGATACTGTAATGGATTAATACCCTCTACAGTATAGCGTCCCGATACTTTTACAAAATAATCATGCTCTAGTATATAGGGTCTAAAAGCATCCATATATATTTTCAACATGGAGCACTCAGCATAAGATTTTTGCTTACTAGTATTTGCAATATCTTGTACTTCCCACGAAAGCTCTGGAACCCCTATAAAAGTTACGTTTTCAAAGTCTCTTTGTAAAACGGCATAGTTATAGTAATCTTCAGAACAATCTAATATTACTATATTTGCATCTCGGTCAAAACCCCTAATGTGACTAAGGCTATATATAGTCTGATTAAATCTATCTTTTGCAGAGAAAACAGACCTCGGAACAAAGTCTCCCGCAAGATACTTAAATGGTATGCTCGTCGGGTTTATCGCTGAAGTAACTAAGTATAGAGTCTTCATGTTCGTACTTCGGTAAATAACTAATAGCAATATTAGTAATGTCTTCTGTTCTATCTTCCCAGCTTGCTCCAAAAGCATCATATCCAGGAATGTTTCTGTAAAAGGATAAACGTAAATCTTTGTACTTATTAATTACATCTCTAATATTTTGACTATTTACGGCTTCTATAGTTTGTGGCCCCATGTTACCATCTAAATAACAATTAACAGCTTGTTGTAGCTTTATAACTGCTTTATATGGCCCCGCACTAACTGCAAAGTCAAATACTATAAGGTCTACTCCATGAGGAAGGTTGTCACATTGCAGCACTTTCCAATACTTTTCTTTATAGAAAAGAGCTACTTCTGTTTTGCTAAGGGACTCTAGCTGATCTTCAGTAATTGATTTTTTAGCCCATGCCTCATATACTTTTTTAGTAATTCCACTATTACTAGAGAGATCAGGTTGCTTAGGGTGTTTTATAAACCCACCTTCATGTTTTAATACTGCGTTTAAGCACTTGTTAAAGTTACTCATTACGATCTCCTATGAGGCTCTTTGCTTGATATGGTGCCCCGAGCCGGACTCGAACCGGCACGCTAAAAAGCGACAGATTTTAAGTCTGTTGTGTCTACCAAATTCCACCACAGGGGCTAAAGGAGTGCATCTCTTAGCTTACCCAGCGATTCTTCAAGGTCATCAAGAATTTCATAAATAGAATCATCATAATTGTCATCATATTCTTTATCTTCTGCATTATTTAGTTGTTCTACTTTAGACCGTGCCCAAGACTGTCCAGGGTCTCCACCCCATAGTGCCCAAGCAATTCTACCTGCACTAGGATAGCCTTCTTCTCCGGGAGAGAATCCTTGTCCCTGCTTATCCACTTCGTGGCGACTAAAATAACTGTGCATTCGTCGTACTGTTCGTGGAGACAGTGTTTCTTTATTTGTTAGTTGATTTGCTCGTGTGACACCTACGATTGTGCCACCTCGGTTAAACTCTTCTCGCCATTTAAGACCGCGAGCAGCTTCTTGTGCCATAGCATCAGTAGGTACTAAGTTTACCATAATATTTCCTCTTTAGCTTGGCCCTAAATGGTGGGCCGGGAGAGACTCGAACTCTCACACCATAAGGCGCTAGAACCTAAATCTAGTGCGTCTACCAAATTCCGCCACCGGCCCTCAGAGGGTATCAGATTCGAACTGATGGTACATCTTACAATGTACGACGGGTTAGCAACCCGCTGGTTTAAGCCGCTCACCCAACCCTCTAAACTGTTATATCAACTACGCTTTCTATTACGCCACCTCTAACGAGTGCAAGAAAGGTATTCTGAGTATCTGAAAAAGTAAATCTACCAGTATAATCTTTTAGGACTCTCCACCTACAGTTATACTTAGTAAGAGAGTTAGGGTCAAATGGACCGGGGGCTGGCTTCTCTAGCTTATGGTCGCATTCACGATACCAAAGATATCCATCTTGACTAATTTCATAGA
>JBEAYS010000060.1:0-3937 GCA_041170505.1 Cyanobacteriota bacterium | reverse complement strand
GGCTATAATTATATTATTCCCAAATTTTTATGATTTCTATCGCTATAATCTGCAAAAACGAGGAGCGAATTATCGAAAAATGCCTCAACCAAGCCAAAAAACTGGCTGATGAAATTATTGTCGTGGACTCCGGCAGTACAGATAAAACCGCGAAAATTGTCCAGGAAATCGCAAAAAACTTCGATCTAAAGTTTTTTTTCCAAGAGTGGCTAGGTTATGCGGGCCAAAAGAATTTTGCACTGGGGCTTTGCAAGCAGTCTTGGATCCTAAGCTTAGATGCCGATGAGGTCTTGAGCGATGAGCTGATAGCCGAAATAAAAGCGCTTGATCTCAATCAGGAGCGCGCTTATAAACTTCCGCGCAAGCTGTTTATCGGTGGGCGTTTTATTCGATGGGGCGGTTATTACCCTGATTACCAGCTACGGTTCGCCCCGAAAAACCTTGCCAGGTTTAATGATAGACCCGTCCATGAAAGCATGATGCTGATTGAGTCTGCTGGGGATATTCCTGTTATCAAGCTAAAAAATCCTATTAATCACTATTCTTACGCTGGGATTCAGGATCTGGAGCAGGCTTTTGATAAGTTTGCAGTTTTGGCTCGCAGAAAATCTAATTTACTATTAGCTTGCCTAAAATTTGTTTTTACTTTTGTTAATAAATATTTTTTTCAGTTAGGGATTCTGGAAGGTGCGCTGGGATTGAGATTAGCCTGCGTGCACGCTAACTATACTTTTAAAAAATATTTTTGGAAGAACTAAAATATTGTTATTGGTGTAAAGCAAGCTTCAGCTCGGTCTTTGAGCCGAATTTTTTGCGCGCTTGGGTGATTGATTTTTGCATTTTAAGAGCTGTATCCATAGTGGAGATCGCGCTTAGGAGCTTGGTTTCGTCTGTTTCTTTTAGAGCTTTACTTGAGACTATAGATTTTTGGAGCATAGATTTTATCTCACCGGCGCTAAAAGATTTTTTGGACTTAGATTTTTGGAGACCTTGCAGGGAAAGCTCATCTAGCTTGGTTTTGAGGCTAGCTCTAAAATCTTCGATAGGCTCGATAACAAACTCTCTAAAAGCTTCGATCGGAGTTTCGTAAGCGAGGCGGAGGATAGTCTTAAGGCTCTCAGCAAAAGCCTTGCGGAGGTTTTCTAGAGATACAGCCGATAGCACTTTTTTGTATTTTTCTATAAGGTCGTTATAGATGTCCTCAAAATAGCTCTGGGCGGCTTTTGCAAGCTTGTCAATCGCGGAGTCTTCGTCTTGATCTTGTTTTTGGTCAGGGTTCTCTTGATTTTTTTCTTGGTGCTGATCGAGTTTTTGTTGGACTTTTGCTCTGAGTTTTTTGCGGTCTTCTTCGTTAAAATAGGTGTATTTGTTTTGCTCTATCATCTTAGCTGATAGTAAATTCAATAAAGCCTGCAAAGTCGCTCCCTCAGCGTTTTGTAATGCTGTCGATAGAGTAGTGGTAGTGAGGCTGATATCAGCAAGCGTAGGCGAGTTAGAGCTCTGCTTGAGGATTTGGAGGGCTCTGAGTTTTTCAAGCTTGCGCTCTTTAGCGTCAAGTGGCTGATAAGCTTCAAGTGCTCTTGCTGAGTTAGCAGAATTAAAAGCCTTAAGGATTTCGCTATTAGCTTGAGAAATGTTTTGAAATTGAATATTAATTACCACAAACTATAATTTATATAGCTTTCTTAATACTGTAAAGAATTTTATGTAGATTCCTGCCTAAAAAAAATCTTATCGAAAGAATCTTAAATCATTCGAAAAATCGGGAACTTTTTAGGCGGCAGTGGTTGCTGGCGTATCGTTTCGGGTCCTGGAAGCAGGGGGTTTTGGGAGCTCGTTTTTAGGTGCTTCTTTGTTTGAGGCTTGCTTTCCGTCTCCAGCTAAGCCTAATACTCCAGCTAATAAAAGTCCTATCATAGTACTGCCAAAAAATTGACCAATTAGCATACCTACTATACCCATGCTAGCTAGATGAGATAGATTGCAATGTTTTAGTAGTGCTCCGATCGATGTAGTTTTGGCTTCTTGCCTTATATCAATTATGTTTTGTCCTTCTCTTGCTCTTAAAACTAAAAACTTTTGAGCATCATCGCTAAGACACTTAAATCCCTCTGATATGGCGTGTTGAATCTGTTCACTGCTATAGTCAGCTATTCCTTCATGAGAGTATTGAGCTATAAATCGCTCAGCTTCTTTTCTAGCGGATTCTAGATTACCAGAAGTGATTGTAAGTTCAGCTGAGCTTTTATCATCAAGCTGAGCTACTAAAAACCCCAAAAGACCGTTTTGAGATCTTGCGGTAATAAGTGGTTTGTAAAAATTTTCAGTATGATCAATGACCTGTGATAGGTTCTCAGCTGCACGATACATAAAACCATCAGAAAATTTAGCTCTATTAGCCTCTAAAGCAGTTTTAAATTCTTGATACATAGCATCAGATGTTGCCCCCTCAGGTAGCTTGGAAACTATCTCTTGATATAACTCTGATAACTGCATATAAGCCTGTCCCTCAGCGGCTTCATCAATAGGTCCTTCAGTCGCGGTTTTTTCACTTCTCGCGTCCATTAAAGCGTTTTTTAGTGGACTAAGGTTTTCAGGTGATTCTCCGTGGAACAAAGCTGGATTTTGAGCGATTTGTTTTAGGCATTCAGCGCGCTGTTGTTGCATTTCTGTAAAGGCTTGAGTTATTTGATTAATTGTTTCATCATTTTGTCCTGCTTGCAGACCGATCATCGCACAAAAATTATTTTTTAGAAATGTATTTGCGGCCTTAATACCCTGGGTACGCTCTTGCTGTGAAATCCAATTATTTAACCATGAAAAAACAGGTTGGAGGTGTAGAGCTGGATTAAAACCATGCTCTTTAATTTCTTTAATAAGAATTTGATTATCTGTTTGAAATTTGGTTGCTAGTACTTCCATAGAAATTATGAGTATCTAAATATATAAAGTATTGGTTGGTTAAGAATTGATAAAGACTTAAGCTACCACAGTTTTTGAGGCTTCTATAGATTATTTCTAAGCTCAGCAACGGCTTGTGCTGTTTTAGTTTGGTTAAGGGTATTGAGCATTTGGATTAGACCCTGCGCGGAACTGGCTATTGTGGAGCTGAAACCTGCTAGTGATTTAATCATCCCACCAATTAGTGGTATATCGCCAAGTGTTCCAGCTAGTATATTAGCAAGAAAAGGTACAAGCATAGTCGCCGCGACAGCTCCTTCAGCAGTGAAGATTTTTTTAGTCCAGGTCTCCAAAAGATTTCTGGCTGATGAATCTTGCTTGGTAGTTTCTCTTGCTTCGCTAAAGGCTTTTTGGATTATTTCTAAATCGGCTTTTGCGATTTTGTGATTATAATCTTTAGTAGTTTGGTCTAAAGCCTGAGTTAGCTTGCGCTCAGCATTTTTGATTTGATTGAAGGCAATCCTAGGATCTAGACCTTCAACAGCATTGCAAGTTTTTCTAAACTCCTCTAAGGCACTGTGTATAGCCCCTTTAAAATCTCCAAGGGTCTGAGCGTAAGATTTTTGGTCTGGATTATTCTCGGTGGGCTTTAATTTAGATAGCATTTTATCAACAGTATCTTGGTAACGAGAATCTACCTGCGCGTAGGAGTTTACTACTGGACCGTGCTCAAGTAAAGCTTTTAAAAGATGAATATTTTCGTTGAGCTTATTATCGCCGACAGCGTTTTTGAGTGCAAATAAAGTCTTATCATCAAGTCCTTCGATCGCGGTTTTTAGGTCTTCAGATTTGTCTTGTAGATTTTGTAGATTCGTCAAACTTTCTGTGAGTTTTTCTTGAGTGATTGCTGGGTCTGATGGCGTTTGTTTAGCTTGTTGTAATTTATGTATTAATAAAACTGCGTTTTGAATTTGGGCTGGGTCTCTTGAGCTAACTAAATTAAATAATAAAGTGCTTAACTGGTCAGGGATATGAT
>JBEAYS010000059.1:0-3029 GCA_041170505.1 Cyanobacteriota bacterium | reverse complement strand
GCACCTGCATTCTTACCTTTTTTGGTCGGAGGTAAGGGTCTGACACCGCAGTAGGTGGTTAAGATGTCATCTTCTTTTAGATGAGCATCTGGAAATAATTCATTAGTTTCATTTAGCAAATAATTGATTTCTTTTTGGCTAATCCCGATAGAATCTAGATCCTCACCGGGTTCTAAGAAAATATCCGTAGTCCCTATTAAATAAACTTCGTCGTTCATGCCGATTTTATATGGCAAAATAAAAAACGGTCTTCCATCACTTTTGGCTTCGTTATAAATTCCAAATTCATATGGTGCTCCGCGAAATTTTTTTACAACGATGTGACTGCCTTTAGTGCCTCCGATGCGTCTTTCAAGCTTCGCTAAAATAGGAAAGCTATTAGTCTCTTTTAGGCGATTATTTAGTTTATCTACCCAAGGACCTGCCAGATTAATTATGTTTTTAGCGTATACAGTATAGGGGCGCTTACTATTGAGAAGGTCTTTGAATTTCACTCCCTGAGCGTGATAGGAGCCGTGAACTTTTGAGCAAATTATTTCTGACACCTCGCTGTGATTAAGGCAAATAGCACCTTTGCTCTGGGCGGTTAGAATGTTTTCTAGTACAAGCCTTTCAGCGAAGCTAACTTGAGCATCATAATAAAAAGCGGCTCCCAAAAAATTTATTGATTCTATTCCAGCTTGGATAAGGTTGTGTTGGTTTTCTTTTAGTACTTGGTGACTTGGAAGGGATTTGCCCGCTGAAAGCCAGTCATAGATTAACATTCCTAGCCTTAGCTTCCACATCTTGATTTTATTGCCGGCATAAACTGGAATCATTAATCTAAGCGGGCTGACTAAATGTGGATAGTTTCGAAGTAGTGTTTCTCTTTCTAATAAACTTTCTCTTACTAAATCAAACTCAAGATGTTCAAGATATCTTAGACCGCCATGAATTAATCTCGTAGAGTGCGCTGAACAGCCTGATCCAAAATCGTTTTTTTCGAGTAATAAAACTTTTAGCCCACGTTCGGCTGCGTCTCTAGCGACTCCGGCTCCATTTATTCCGCCACCAATAATCACCAGATCAAAACTTTCATCAAAATTATATTTATCGAGCCGATTTTCAAGACGCATAAGATTAAAAACTAGGTTAAAACCCTGGATGGGTATTAGATTTATACCCAAAAATCCAAAAATTTAAAATCCTTTATCTCTAAATTCAAATAATATAATCTAAACCAGGCTGTTGATGCAAGATAATAGTCTGGTCTTTGGTTTGGGTTTTCAAAACAGAGATTTTTGTAGATTTTTTGTTAGGCGGATTCCGCCTCAAAACTTCGTTTTTCAGCGAATCCTTAATACCTAAAACTAATCAAAAATAGTTCTTTAACTCTAGCTAAGTTAAGTAATTTAATTCATTAAAACCTATACCAGATCCTGATAAACTGGAATCTTCTCCAAACAAACCTTAGTTTCTATATATTCTCCGCCTTGAAAAATCTCTCCGCTAAAAATATCTTGCCATTTTTTGTTTCTGCCTGGTAGATAAAACCCTCTTATAGATTGGGTTTTGAGGCTTTGGTAAATGGGCGCTACAAAATATTTATCCCCGAACATATATTCAAAACTTTGATTATATGTCTCCGGCTCGTCCTGAAAATCATAAACCGTAGGGCGCATAATCGGTATACCTGATTCACTGGCTTTTTGGCTAGCATCCTTGATATAAGGGATAAGCTCTTGGCGGAGTTTTAGGAATTTTTGGATAAGCTGGAATATCTCCGGATGCGATTCTTTATACATATCTGGCTCACTTGGAGTAGGTTTGTAGGAGTGGATACAGAATCTAGGACTAAATACACCGGTCTGGATCCAGCGTAAAAACAGTTCAGGGTCTGGGTTTGGGCCATAAAAACCACCGATATCTACACCCATATGGATTAAGCCTGATAAACCGCAAGAAGCAAGTATGGCATTATCGTACTTGAGTGATTTCCAGCTAGTGTAGTTATCACCGACCCAGCTTGCTGAGTATTTTTGAATTCCAGAGTAACCAGACCTGCTTAAGATCCATGGAGCTCTTTCTGGGTGAGCCTCAAGGCTGGCTTGGTAAGCGAGTTTTGACATGATTAATGCCATTTCTGCTTCGTGTCCTTGACAAGAGTGAGGCTCAAAAATCTCATACTCATTATTGTCATTCCAAATCCCATAAATGCCGTTTGCAAGCAAATGAGTTTTTATTTTTTCTTTCCACCAAGCTTGAGTAGCCGGACTTTTAAAATTCAGATAGCTTCCTTGCCCGCCCCAATAGTCCACTACCAGAGGTTCATCGCTAGGAGTGCCCCGAAACCAATCCCAGATCGAGATACTATCATCACCATCAGTTTTTTGGATAAATAATTTTTTTTGTTTGGCTTCCTGGTACCAAGGATGGCTCAGAAGTAAAACTGGCTTGAGATTGGCGCAGAGATTGACTCCTAGCTCTCTTGCTGAATGAGCAAATTCAAGAGGTTTAGGAAATTTTTCATGGTTCCATATAAATTGTTGCCTAAGTCCGTTTGAGTCTTGAATATATCCAGAAGATAGATGAAAAGCAGAACTTGGTACTTGATTAGCTTGAAATCTTTTAAATAGGTCTAGTAATTTTTCACTTGCTGATTGGGTTTGGTCGCTATCATTTTCGGTATATGACATGCCAGATGATAGATATCCAAAACAAAAATCTGGCAGTTCTGGAGGCTTCCCGGTTAGATTAAGATACTCACTGGTGATAGATTTTATATCAGGACCATAAAAAAAATAATAATTTAGTTCTCCAGCCTCAGCCCCGAAATAGTAATAAGGACTGGGTTTGCGCTCTTTACCAAAATCAAAAAACTTAGAATTAAAATTATCAAAAAATATTCCATGAGCTTTTTGCGTGCTTGGCTCTAAGTGGATAAAAAACGGAATGTCCTTATATAGAGGATCCGTAAACTCGCCGTCATACCCAAGCGCGTCTAGCGGAGCATTACGAAACCTTTTTCCCCAGCGGTTTATACCGCCGGT
>JBEAYS010000058.1:0-4274 GCA_041170505.1 Cyanobacteriota bacterium | reverse complement strand
GTGCCCTCTGAGCAAGCCACTTCAAAAATAGCAAGAGGATAATTAAAACTCAAAAGAGTTATTTCTTTTATGGTTACTTTTTTGGGTTCAAGCTCAGTAAGATCTAGTGCCTGACCTTCTCTCATCAATTCATATAATTTTTTTCCGTTGATTTTTTTGGCACTATAAAGAGGTGGGATTTGATCAATAGTGCCTTTGAATTTTTCAAGCTTCGCTTTAAACACTGTCTCAGACTCATTTTTGTCGGTGTCTCTTAGTTTTAATCCAGTTAGATCGTCAGTGTCTGTGGTGAACTTTAGATTTATTTCTGCTCTATATTTTTTTGACTTAGGCAAAAATCTAATCAGCCTAGTTGCTGGTCCGACTGCAAGCGGCAAAACACCAGTAGCAAAAGGATCTAATGTACCACTATGCCCTATACGCTTGATCCCTAGCAGTTTACGAGCCTTAGCAACGACATCATGAGAAGTCCAGTTTTCTGGTTTGTCGATATTAAGAAATCCTATGCTCTCTGTTTTCGTCATCTTTTTCAACTGTTCTATCTATTAAATCTACAAGGTCAACAGCCTTGGCAAGTGATTCACTCTGCACAAAAATCAATCTAGGAGCGTACTTGAGATTAAGCTTACGTCCTACAGCACCTCTGATATAGCCAGAATGCTCATTAAGAGCGGCTTTTACACCAATTAATGAAGCTAGACTATCGATATCACTGCCTGTGCTCATTACCGAAAACAAAACCTTAGCACTGCTTAAAGCTGGATTCATATCTACATCCACAATAGAGACAAACTTATTAAGCCTGTCATCTTTTACAGCCCCAGTCTGGAGCATATTGCTTATTTCACGCATTATGGCTCTTGAAACTTTTTCTCGTCTTTCAAAGCTTTTCATAAACGCCCCTTTTTAATTTACAGCCTAGTGCGAATGACTTCTTTTACAGTCCAGCACTCGATTATATCGCCCTCTTTAAGGTCGTTATACTTCTCGAAGCTCAACCCGCACTCAAAACCTTCTTTAACTTCTTTAGCATCATCCTTAAAGCGCTTGAGGTAATCAACTCTACCTTCGTAAATTTTTGCTCCATCGCGAAGCACGCGAGCGATTTCGCCTCTCTGGATTTTTCCGCTAGTGACGTAAGAACCAGCGATACTACGCCCATCAATAGTGAATATCTTACGGACTTCAATAGTACCAAGCTTAACTTCTTCTCTCTCTGGCTCATGTAAACCGAGTACAGCGCGCTCAAGGTCTTCGGTGAGTTTATAAATAATCTCATAGGACTTAATTGTTACGCCAAGCTTCTCAGCTAATTTGGCTGTCTGAGCGGTGTCCGTCCCTACGTGGAAGCCAACAATCACAGCGTTAGTCTGCTCAGCCATCTGAACATCATTAGAAGTAACAGATCCAGACTCCACTACAACTGGCTTAACAAGAACTTCTCCGGTGGATAACTTATTAATTTCGTGAGCGATAGCCTCAGCAGAACCCTGAACATCAGCCTTGATAATAATTCTAAGTTCTTTGTCCTGACCTTCTTTAATCTCTGAAGCAAAGGAATAAATACCTCTGTATCTCTTTGCATCTAAATCTTCTTGAGCTTGTTTCTCTGCTGATTCTCTAGCTTCTTGTAAAGTCTTATAAGCTCTAAAAGCATCACCCGCTTTAGGTACGCCAGAAAGACCGAGTACCTGAACAGCAGTAGAAGGCTCAGCAAAATCAACCACTGTCTGGGTTTCATCAACTAAAGATTTTACACGACCATGAACAGCACCAGCCGCGACAAAATCCCCGCGACGTAAAGTTCCGTTTTGGATCAGGACTGTAGCAACAGAACCTTTTGAGCGCGACATCTCCGCTTCAATCACCGTGCCGACTGCAAGTCGATTAGGATTAGATTGGATTTTTTCAGCAAGCTCAGCATCTGCTACCAAGAAAATTTTCATTAGTAAATCATCGATATTTTTATTCTGCAAAGCGCTGATTTGAGCGCATTCTACAGTACCGCCATAATTTTGAGTAATAATATCGTATTCAGCTAATTGCCCCAAAACCTTATCTACATTGGCTCCTGGCTTATCGATCTTATTAACCGCCACTAAGAAAGGAATATGATTATCCTTAATATGCTTAATACACTCAAGAGTTTGTGGCTTCACGCCGTCATCAGCCGCTACAATCAAAACCACTAAGTCAGTTACATTCGCGCCGCGCTTACGCATCGCAGCAAAAGCCTCATGACCAGGCGTATCCAAGATAGTAATTTTACGAACATTTCCATCGAAATCCTCTGCTTCGATTCGATAAGTACTTATGTGCTGGGTAATTCCACCAGATTCTTGGTCTACGACTTTTGATTTGGTCTTGCGAATAGTATCAACCAAGGTCGTCTTACCATGATCAACGTGTCCCATAATAGTCACTACAGGCGGTCTTGGCACAAGATTACCAGATTCTTCGTCTTGCTTAAGAGTACTCTTAAGTTCTACGTGCTCTTCTTGCTCGACTTTAGTATGAACTATGTAATTTAGAGTTTTTAGATACTGTACAATCAGATCTTTTTCTAGAATATCATTAACGGTTTTTATGATTTTCTTCATGAAGAAGTATGTAATGATCTGAGTCTCAGGCACAGAGATAGTTTGAGCCAATTCTCTCACTGTCATTGGCTTAGTTATCGTGATTTCTTTAGGCCCTGAATCTTTTACTTGCTCAACTTGAACTCTAACAGGCTTAGGTCTTTCTTCCTGCGCTCCGCCTTTTTTGCGCTTGCGCCCAATACCTTGAGAGCTGATTGTGGGCTTTGCTACTCTATAAGGCTGTCCTGCTGAATTAGGATCGACTAACGGCGCAGAAACTGGTTTTAGGGGAATTGATCTAATATTGCTTAGATCTGCCATCTTGACTTTGTCTTTTGAGAAGCTTGGTTTTTTAGCCTTCATCATCTCCTGAAGATTTTCTTTTAGAGGATCTTCAATATGACTAGTCTCGACTTGCTCGATAACCGCTTCTTCATCTACAACTTGCAGAACTTGCTGGTCATGAGAATCAAGCCTATTTTTTTCGTCTTCTTTTTGTTGTTGCTCTTCTTGCTCGACTTTAGTAATTCTTCTAACGATTTTTAGCTTGGGTTTTAGATCATCTTCTTTTTCTGCTGGAGCCGAAGGAGCAGTAGCCCTCCTGATCATTTTCATATTCATTGAATTAGAGGACTTAGTTTCGCCAGTAGCATCAGCGATAATATCTTCCATGTCAATCTGTGACATGATTGTAGCCACCGCACCAGAATCTATAGAGCTAGATGCTGTTTTTACATTTTGGCCTAAATCGTTTGCGTATTTTAAAATTTGCCTAGTCAGTTCTGCTTGGATTTTTTTCTTGGCTTTTTCGTCAAGCTCATCTGGGACTCTGTCTCGAGCCAAATCGTAAATTCTAATCTTTCCAGTTACTGTCATTATTTTTTAGATAGATCTCAATCCCTGAAAGATCGAGACTATTTTTGTATTTTTTATTTTTTGCAAGAGCAGAGACACACGCCCTAGTCTTACAAAAATAAATAGACCTTCCAAAAACATTTTTATCAGGATTAATGATAAGGTCTTGTGACTTATAATCCCTAAGCACTCTTAAAAGAGTGTCGCGGTCATAAGTCTCTCCGCAGCTTACACATTTTCGTCTAATTGCGACTGCACACATAGAGAAAAGTGTAACTAGACTTGGGCTTCCTTACCGGAAGCTTCTTCTAAGTCTTCTTCGTTTTCATCGAAAGAAGATGCTGATTTTTTGGAGCTTACTTCGCTAGCTTCTTTAATGTCGATTTTCCAGCCAGTGAGCTTAGCTGCCAATCTTACATTCTGTCCACCACGACCAATTGCGAGGCTTAACTGGTCAGGAGCTACAGTAACTTCGGCACGACGACCGTGATCATCATCAAACAAAGCCACTGTAAGGATTTCAGCAGGACTAAGAGAATTAGAAATAAAATCCACAGGATCATCTGAATATCTGACAATGTCGATTTTTTCATTTCTTAGTTCTGATAAAACGTTTTGGATTCTCGATCCGCGCGCACCAATACAAGCGCCTACTGGATCGATATCATCGCTAGAAGATGAAACAGCGATCTTAGTTCTTTGACCGGCTTCTCTAGCTATCGAACGAATCTCAACAGTACCATCTTCAATTTCTGGTACTTCAAGCTCAAAAAGTTCTCTGACTAAATCTTCATGAGTGTGAGAACCAATAATCATCGGCACTCTACGATCTTCACGATA
>JBEAYS010000057.1:0-5414 GCA_041170505.1 Cyanobacteriota bacterium | reverse complement strand
ATTAAGATAACATGCAAAAAGCAAAAAAAGTCCCTTTGTGGTTACCCTATACTTCTAGCATAGAAATCAAAGGGCAGAACTTAAATTTCATTTATAAAGGTGGATCTTGCTATACCAACGTAAGCAAGATCCACTCAATTATGTTTTATGGTTCTGTATGTCCCCTAACTCAAAATTTTTTAGAGATCTGTAATAAAAACTGCATCCCAATTTGTATTCATAGAAGAAACATGGATCAAGCCGTTTGGATTATTCCTAGTACTAGAGCCTACTTCCAAGAAGATTTACTCTCATTACAGATACAATTTAGAAATTCAATAAAAAAATCTACCCACATTTGTAAAAAAATTTTAGATGCAAAATTTAAATCAATGGAATGGCTAGTGGCTCCTCCTTATCATTGGAAACAATGTAATTTTTCACAAAAAGAAATGGTTAATATCGAAGCTATTCATGCGGCTAGATATTGGAAAATATATTATCGTCAATTAGGATTTGAAAATGAAAACAGAAGATCTAAAAACTCATTATCGACAGCTTTAGATGCCGCCTCAAAATTTTATAGCTCAATTTTTTTAAGATGGATTCTCTATCACAAGCTTAGTCCCCATCATGGTTTTATTCATATACCAAATTCTTATCCCTCTTTAGTATACGATCTAGTGGAGCCTTATAGAGGCTATATAGAAAAAGTAATTTATGACAAAATTAAATCTCTTGATACTATACCTAAAGACCTAACAGGCTTAGTTATTAGTACTTTAGAAGAGTTTTTTGATCAAAAAATTTATACAGATAGTACCCGTCAAATAGTTACATTTCAAGAATTATTTCATGGTTCTATTCTTGCACTTAGAGCATATTTGATTGGAGAATCTAAAGGATTAATTCTTCCGAGACCTTCAAAACCAAATGGTGGAAGACCAATTAGAGCCGGTTATAGGCTTTATGGTAGATCAGCAGGACCCACTGATTTTTGGGAATTAGCATCTGAATTGTCTGATAAATATTTTGAATCTTGATTTAGATCTCTAATATCTTCTAAGATGGCTCCTTCTGAAATAAGCTCATCACTTGTTACTCCGTATTCTTTGAATTTATTTAGCTGTGATAAAAAATTTGTTTCAAATGAACCAATAATGCTATTGTAAGCTTTAACTGACCTTTTCAAAGCTATATTTAACTCATTAAAATGAGAAGTTAGAGTTCTTGTTCTTTTAAAAAGTTCAGAGCCTAATTCTTTAACTTTTTTTGCATTTTGGTTAAATTCAAATTCTTGCCACCCTAAAGCTACTACTTTTAACATGGCATATAGCGTTGATGGAGTAGCAATAACAATTTTTAACGACATAGCTTGCTCTAGCAAATTACTATCTTGTTCAACAGCGGAAGCTAAGACAGAATCATTTGGAACAAACATAACAACAAAATCAGCAGAATATTCTGCTGATTCGTGATATTTTTTCTTAGCTAAATCTTTGCAAGTCTCTAAAACAGCTTTAGAATGAGCTTTTAAATGTTTATTTCTATCTTCATCGCTACTAGCCTCTAAAGCACGAATATAAGAGTCAGCGTTAAATTTAGAATCTATGATTATATTTCTACGATTAGGAAGTTTGATAACGAAGTCTGGCTTATTTCCAGATTCATCTGAATTTTGTTCGCTAAAATCTGTAAACGAATTTAAACCAGCCAATTCTAAGATTTTTTTTAGAGTGATTTCTCCCCATCGCCCTCTCTGCTTTGCAGTCCCTAAAACATTATTTAGTTTAGAAGTTTCTAGAGATAGTTTAGTGGCTTGATCTGACAGGCTTGATATTGATGTACTTATCGTGGTCAAAGTCTTGATATTTTCGATTTCTAATTCTTCGACAATTTTTTTATAATCCTCGATCATGGTAGAAAGGGGTTTAATTAAATTTGAAAAATTTTGCTCTTTTTGATCAAAATCTTTTTGAGTTTCCACTTTTAAAGTTTGAAATTTTTGTTCAGCGAGATCAAGAAATAATTTATTGTTAGAATTTAAAGCTTCATAAGCAATAGTAATAAAACTATCTTTTAGTTTTTTTTCTAATTGTTTTTTAAATACAATCTCATTAATTACTAAAAAAACTAAAATGCTTAAAAAGGCTAAAACAATCAAAAAATCCATATTTTTATTTTACCTGAGCCCCTAATTGTAACAATATTACAATTAGCGCAAGCTGAAACCTTGATTTTAGCTTATAAACCCTGGTTTTAATTGTAACAATATTACAATTAGCACTATTCGCCCCGGGTGTTATATTTAGACAATAATCGATTCTGCAGGAATTTCTGTGAAATTACAGGATGAAAGCTAGGCATATAATTCAGGAAATATACTCCAAAATTATATGGTATAATATAACTGTGGTTTATAAAAAAAGGCTAATCGAACCGCAAATCTCAAAACTTTTTGAGATCTTTCCTATAGTGTCGATAACTGGCCCGAGGCAGTCTGGTAAGTCTACTCTTATTAAACATTACACTTCTAAGCAGAAACAAAAATGGCAATATTTATCACTTGATGACAGAGAGACTTTGCTCAGGATAAAAGATGATCCGACTTTATTTGTAAAATCTATCAAGTCCAATATCGCGATTGATGAAGCGCAAAAGGCACCAGAGTTATTTCATGCACTCAAGCTGGTTGTTGATCAAAAAATTCCATATAAAATTATTCTTTCGGGGTCAGCAAATTTTTTATTACTCAAATCAATCAGTGAGTCATTAGCAGGACGAGTGGGGTTGTTGGAGTTAGAGCCTTTTTCAATGGCTGAGGCGTATTGTCTCAAGCCCAATAAGTTGGTTTCAAAAATAATTAAAACCTGTTCGATAAACGAGCTGCACGCAAAATTAGTCAGAATTCAATCTAAACAGTTATCAGATCAACAATTATTAGAGTTCATTCTTTATGGTGGCTTGCCTAAGGTTCATGAATTAAAGCCGCATCAGAAGTGGGTTTGGTTCTCTCAATACATCAGCACCTACATAGAGCGAGACTTGCGAGATTTATCTCAGATTGCTAATCTTGACGCTTTTCAAAAAGTCTATAAACTTTTTGCTTTTCAAACCGCTCAAATGCTTAATATGAGCAATATCGCAAGTGACATCGGTATTGATTCAAAGACAGTCGCCCATTACCTTTCGATATTAGAATCTTCATATCAATGTCTAAAACTTCCAGCTTATTTTTCTAAGCACCGAAAACAGCTCATTAAAAGTCCGAAGGTATTTTATATGGATACTGGATTAGTAAACTATCACCAAAAAAACACTGACATTGATTCTATGCTAAATAGAGGAGATTGGGGGCACATATTAGAAACATTCGTCTATAGTGAACTATACAAAGAAATCAAAGACATGCATCTGCCTGCTTCATTGTATTTTTGGAGAACCAATAATGGCGCAGAAGTTGATTTTATTATTGAATACGGTTCTAAGCTTTTCCCTATTGAAGTTAAATCAGCCGCACAGATTAATTCCACTGACTTGCGTGGTCTTGAAAGCTTCATGCAAGCTGAATCTGAGAAAGTAGATTTTGGGATTGTGATTTGCAGAACAGATAAGGTTCAGTTTCTTAAAAAGAATATTTTAGCTGTGCCTTTGAATTTGTTGTATTAAGGCTTCCGCCTCAAAACTTCGTTTTTCAGCGAATCCTTAATAGCTTGAGGCTTGATACTAGCAAATACTCCTCGTTCTGGAAGTCTATGCAATTTTGCGGAACAGAACTAAGAAATCTGGCTTTGTCCTTACTGCGTTTTTTGACAATAAAATAATCAATATTATATTTCTTGATATAAGCTTTTACGATCGCTATATCATTTGTTTTATAGACATTTTGCAAATCTTCTCGTCGTGTTTGCATTTCACTGTAGTAATTTTTGTGAAATGGAATAAAAGCTTCATGACTCACTATGACTGATCTGTAGGCATAGGCTGGTACATTGCTAGATATAGAATATGGTGCGGCGATCATTATATTTTTGGGTTTGGTCAGTAAGTAGGTGTATATTTCTTTTTGGTTTTTATCCAAAGATTTCAGACCATTTCTCCAAGAAGGAGATATTATGCTTATTGATATGAAAATTATCGCCACACTAAATAAAGGCTTGAATCGAGGGATGATATTTTCTAATTGATAGATAAAAGATCCTATCACAAAAATAGAAACCAGTGGCAGACAGTATTCAAGATACCTTGAAGGTAGATAAAGGTAAAAAAGCACGCATGATGAGATCCCAAACAAAATCAAAGCAGAAATAATACAGCTATAAAAAATTCTTGGGATAATTAATTTGCCGACTTTTGGTTTTATTATTTTTTTGTAGATCATGATACACAGAAAACCAATCGGGATGACCACTATTGACTTAATTAAAACAGAAACAAAAAAATCGTGATTCTCTGAGAATAATTCATTTATAGAACCTTTGCCGTTTACAAATTCATATGGAATCAAAAAAGCTTTTATTCTGCCCTTGATAAAAAATTCTGGCATGGTGAGCGCTTCTTGCACTGTGGTGAGCGGTCCAAAGCTTGCGCTGTGCTTGAGTACAAATCTATAAAACAAGCCAGCAAGACCACTTACGATCGCCGCTATAGAGCCATAAATTTGTGTGTTTTTGATGTTTTTACACTTGTAATCAAAAAGCAACTCAATAATCAGCGTGCTTGCACAAATAAAAAAGACTACCGGATATATTTGGGTCTGCAGTACAAAAATAATTGCTAATGAGAGCCAGTGTTTGCGAGCGTAAAAATAAAAAAACGAAAACAAAAGTGGATAGAAAAATGCTCGAGGAAGTCCTCCTGGTATATTGCTGACCATCCAAATATATATGTTGAAAATGAAACAAAGCCAAAAAGCGTATCTAGCGCTGGCAATAGATTCTGCAAATTTAAAGAGAAGGAATGTGGCGATTACTACAAGAACAAATGGTAAGAATTGAGAAATAATTTTGGGGTCAACTGAATCAGGGAATAATCCATAAATAGCCTTAAGTATTGGAGATACTGTGGAGCTCTGGCTAAAATATGAAGCAATTAAATCATTTTGGAATAGCTCTGGGTCATTCTGTTGTGCCATCCAATATATTTGGTTGCGAACGTCATCGTTGATCGCGTCTCTATCGGTGAAGACAGGGCTTTCTAAAAAGCACGCAATAGCAAGGCTGATTATGATTGCAAGGGTTAGTTGTATGTTTATTTTGCCTAATTTCAAGATAGTCAAATAGTATCATTAACTTCTAGGGTTAGTAATTTTAAAATTGTGCTTAGACTCGAAAAATCTTCGATTTTTCTCGTATTTTTTGTGTGTCGCTCAATCTACGCATCGACTTTGCCCGTGGAATTACTAACCCTTCTAGACATGTAAGCGTCGTCGATGC
>JBEAYS010000056.1:0-6759 GCA_041170505.1 Cyanobacteriota bacterium | reverse complement strand
GGCGTATCCACGCTCGGATGCCCCAAAAACCTTGTCGATACCGAAAACATGATCGGTATTTTGCACGGAGCAGGCTACCAGATTACTTCTGATCATAATAAAGCTGATATTTCGCTAGTTAATACTTGTACATTTATTGAGGGTAGCACTAACGAGAGCCTTGATGTGCTCACTGAGCTTGCTGATCAAGGTCAAAAACTTATTATTACGGGCTGTATGGCTCAGCGGTATAAGGGTGATTTGTTTGAAGGTTTGCCTGAAGCGCAAGCGGTCGTGGGGACTGGTAATGTAAAAGATATTTTAAGTGTCGTAAAAGAAGTTACCAGAAATATCAATAGCGGCAAAGATTCCAAAATCATAAAAGTCGATGAAGTCCCTATGAGTGTCGCTGGAGCGGACACCCCAAGAATCCACACCCAGATTGGTCCTTCGGTCTATCTCAAGATCGCTGAAGGTTGTGATCATCGATGTGCTTTTTGTATTATTCCTCATCTGCGCGGTGATATGAAGTCACGCAGTATCGAAGACATCGTTAAAGAGGCTCAAACTCTAGTCGCTAGCGGCGCTAAAGAAATTGTGCTGGTTTCTCAAGATAGTACAGCCTATGGCACTGATATTTACAAGCGAAGAGCGCTTGCTGACTTGCTTAGAGCCCTAGCCGAAAAAAGCGGCGCGCCCTGGATCCGCTTGATGTACGCTTACCCCACCGAGATGGATAGAGAAATGCTTGAAGTTATTGCCGCTTACGACAATATCGTAAAATATATCGATATCCCGCTACAACACGCATCCCGTAAGGTTTTGCTAAGTATGCGCAGACCGCCTACAGTGCGCGATACAGTCGAATTGATCCGATCTGTTATCCCATCAGCTTGTATCCGAACTACTTTTATTTCTGGTTTTCCTGGCGAGACTGACGCCGATCACCAAGAGCTTTTTGATTTTATCCAAGAATCTAGATTTGATCGTGTCGGAGTGTTTACCTACTCTCAAGAGGAAGGCACGCCAGCGGGCTCTTTTGATGAGCAAGTGGACGCTGAGCTAAAAACCGCTCGCAGAGACCAGCTCATGCAACTCCAACAACAAATCTCTCTTGAAAAAAATCAAGATTACTTAGGCGCGACCCTAAAAGTTTTGGTCGAGCATTTAGAAGAACTTCCAGATGGCTCATATAGAGCGGTCGCTAGATCTTTTAGAGACGCTCCTGAAATCGACGGGCAAGTTTATATAAATTTAGCTAATGATGAAATCCATCCAGCGCCAGGCGAGTTTATAGATATCACGATCGATGCTTGTGATGAGTATGATTTGTTTGGTGTGTTTAAATCTGTTTAGGATTCCGCCTCAACTAACATTTTTTTTGACTAGATCTGAAATATTTTTGGCGCTGATGATTTTAGCGTTTTCGATAGGACCGAGCTTAGCGGAGAAAGGCACTATTATATTATGGTACCCAAGCTTGACGCACTCTTTAATGCGCGCTTCTAAACTAGTCACAGAGCGGATTTCACCAGCCAGCCCCAATTCTCCCAGCGCCACAAAATCCTGATTATTATTCTGGTTTATGACGCTATTATAAATCGCAAGAGCGATCGCAAGATCTATCGCTGTGTCTTTTACATTAATGCCCCCCACTAAATTTAGGTAAATATCGGTTCTTGATAAAGATATGCCAAGTTTTTTTTCGACAATAGCAAGGATTTGGTGGAGCCGAGAGAGTTCTATTCCGTTAGCGACTCTGCGCGGGTTTGGGTAGTCTGAATTTATCGCCAGCGCCTGCACTTCTAGTAAAATAGTCCTTCTGCCCTCGCGCGCCGCAAAAATCATACCGCCTGATTTTTCTTGCAAGAAAAGCTCTGATGGGTTACTCAAATCCTTAAGCCCAGTCTCTTCCATAATAAAAATTCCGATTTCATCTGTCGAACCAAAACGGTTTTTTATAGATCTTAAAAACCTAAGCTGTGAATCACTCGAGCCCTCAAACTGAATCACAGTGTCCACCATATGTTCAAGGATTTTAGGGCCAGCTAGATCTCCGTCTTTATTTATGTGCCCAACAAGAAAAATAGGAATATTAGTAGCTTTAGCTGAGCGCATTAAAAGTGACGCTGATTCTTTAATCTGGCTTGGAGAGCCGGGTAGAGAGTCTAGCGCGCTAGAAAAAATAGCTTGAATACTATCAATAATCACCAAATTCGGCTCTTCAGTTTCGATAGTATCGATAATTTTATTAATGTCGTTTTCGCCTGAAACCAAAATCTCAGATTTAATTCCCAGTCTTGAAGCCCGCAATTTAAGCTGGCGCGGAGACTCCTCAGCGCTGATATAAATTACTTTTAGTTTTTGGGCGGCAAGTTTATCAGCCACCTGAATCAAAATCGTCGACTTGCCGATACCCGGCTCTCCGCCAATCAAGGTGAGGCTTCCAGGCACTATGCCGCCGCCTAGAACTCTATCTAGCTCAGACGATTGCGTGCTTAACCTGTTGATCTGGTCTTCGGGGATTTCTTGGAGGTTTTGGATTTGGGATTCTGCTTTTAAAAACAGAGGCTTAGCATCTGAGGATTTTTTGGAGCCTTTATCGAAGCGCGCTTCTTTTAGAGTGCCCCAGGTATTACAGCTAGGGCATTTACCAAAATAACTTTGGCTCTCATTGCCGCATTCGGTGCAAAAAAATATAGTCGAAATTTTTACTTTTGCCATAAAAAAATTATACTACTTATATTTGTATGGGTTTGTAAAATTGCGTTAAATACACTTTTTAGCAAAGAATTGCATATATTTATGTATAAATGCGTATAATTATATATGAATGCGTATGATTATGTATGAATGCATATAATTATGTATGAATGCGTATGATTATGTATGAATGCATATGATTATGTATGAATGCGTATGATAATCTGTTTAAAAAGCTACAAATTTTCTCATAGGAGTTTATGGACGAAAAAATCACTCTAATTTCAGATCTGCAAAACTTGGTTAAATCTAAACTGAAAGATATAGATGAATTTAATCAAACTTGGAAACAACAAGAGGACCTGCGTCCAGAAAAATTTTTACGCGAGCTTAAAGACCTTTCTACTGTTCAAAGTGTCGGATCTTCAACTAGGATAGAGGGGTCTTCTCTTAGTGATGAAGAAGTAAAAGAACTGATTCTAAATCTTGATATTAATAAACTAAGTGGAAGAGATAGTCAGGAAGTTGCGGGATATTACGAGGCACTCGATTTGATTTTTGAAAATTTTGATTTGATTTTTTTAACAGAAGCCTATATCAAGCAATTACATTTTGTGCTTTTAAAACATAGCTCTAAAGACATTTGTCATCATGGTAAGTATAAATCCCTGTCGAATAAAGTAGTTGCAAAATATCCGGATGGTACTAATAAAATAATTTTTAATACAACCGAGCCATACTTGGTAAACAAAGAAATGGAAGAACTACTCTCTTGGACTAATTCAAGACTTGCTAGCAATATGGTTCATCCTTTAATTGTGGTATCAGCTTTTGTTTACGAATTTCTTTCTATACACCCGTTTCAAGATGGTAATGGACGCTTGTCTAGATTGCTGACGAATTTATTAATGATGAAACTTGGTTATAGTTTTATTCGTTATATATCTTTTGAGCATGTTATCGAAGCAAGAAAAAAAGAATATTACCAAAGCCTTATGGAGTGCCAAAGACACCGCTATTGCCCAGAAGAAAATATTTCAAAATGGATAGTATTTTTTTTAGATGCTATCGAGGACACTATATTTAAGTTACAAACCAAACTTAACGCAAATGATACATTAAGCCCTAATAAGAATCTGTCACGCAATCAACTACAAATCTTGAATCTGATACAAGCAAGTCAGGGATTGAAATTTGCCGAGATTCATGAGAAGCTCTCAGAGATTCCAGTACAAACAATTAAAAGTGCTTTAGCTGTATTAGTGGATCAAAACCTAATCCAGCGCAACGGGCGCGGGCGCGGGACTTGGTACACAGCGTACTAGCAATAACTATTATTCATCAGTTCGCCCAGACCACCAGCCCCAGGAATGATGTATTGATTATCAGTTAGTCCGCTCTCTTCGTCCCACAAAGTGCCGGGCATGCTTGCAAGCGCGCTTGGCGAGCTAGCTCCGCGATCGACTCTAAGAGCGTAGACGATGAGCTCTGGATGATCGGTTTTCATGCGTTTGATAAATTCTGGAGTGACGATCAGATTGAGGCTGATAAATTTAGTCGCTTGCCCTTCGATTTCTTGTTTGTAGTAATAAACAGCTTTTGAGATACTACTACCGGTAGCGCCCATTGGATCAGGAATCAAGACTATCGCCTTATCAATAGAACCGCCTATTTTAGAGCCTGTCCAAGACACGCCCACGACTTGCCCATCTTCATTGGTTTTGCGAGCCATATATAAATGATCTTGGCGAACTAGATCAGGGTTAAGAGTCTGGTTGAGCACTCTAAAACAAAGCTCTCCTGGCAAGGTTCCAGCTCGCGCGATATCGACGACTACAGCAGGAGTCTCGGTTTCGATAATTTCACCCTTCCAAAACCCGCGCGCGTCGCCATCAGCCATGCGTGTGCGCACAGTTTCATGCTTACTGGGGAATTCTTGAGTGATAACTTCTTTTATCAAAAACTCATAAAGCTTACTAACAAGATCATTTATGAGAGGCTGTTTGGTTTTTTCTTTACAGAGATTGGCCAGATGTGAATTCAAAAACTTATCATCTAAAATATTGTAGTTCGCTCCGTAGCAATGTTCTAAATATCCGGGCTTAGAGGTATTGTTCATTGTTTTCATCTTGATTAATTTTACCCTAAAATACTCCAGTATAATAAATTCATGGACCAAATCGACATAGAAGGCAATAGATACCAGGCTCACCATATCAAAACTAGCTTAGCTAATATTCTGATGATTCAAGCTGATGGCGGGTTTTTGGCTTGCGGCTATTTTGATATAGAGACAGCTAATAAGCTTGGCGAGGCTGTTGCTATAGTAACAGGTGTTAAAAATTATGATGATATGCTCTTAGCGAAGGTCGTGAAGCTCAGCAAAGCCGCTGAAGATAAGGGTCTAACTCTAGGTATGAGCGGCAGAGAGGCTCTTAGTCAGTTGCTTTAGTTTTTCTGTATCCAGCTGGCCAAGCCCGATTCGGCAATAGCGCTCGTATTTATCCCCGAACAATTCTCCTTGTGCCAAAAAGACTTTTTTTTGTTTACAGATATCCATAAATTTTTTAAGATCAAGATCTTCCCTAAACTCCAAAAAACAATTCAGCCCGTCAATTTTTTGACTCGAAAAACCAGTGTTGAAGCACTCTTTATAAAATTGACTGCTAAAAAAAGTGTCAATATTCTGACTCAAAATAGTTTTATTGGTTTTGATGATTTTTTTGCTTCTATCTATCACCCAAGATCCGATGAGCTCAGAGAGCGTGGGGCATCTTAAAGATAGGTAGTTTTTAAGTCCAGAAAAATTTTCTAAATGCTCGAGCATACTATCAGTCACGCCGATCCAGCCTAGTCTCAAGCCTGGCATACTAAAAGATTTACTCAAATCCGAAATCGCTAGCGCGCGCGGATGAATCTGGGTCGCTGAGCAGGTTTCACTCCGGCTCAAATACAAAAACACTTCGTCGCTTATTAGTAGTCTATCTTCAAGTATTTGGCTGATCTCCTTGAGCTCACTTGCGCTAAACCCAATGCCTGTCGGGTTATTCGGGTTATTAATTACTAGCGCTTTTGCTTGAGGGTGATCTTGAATTAGTTTAGCTAGATTGCTGATTTGCCATTGGTAGTTTTTTAGGTCGCAGTCCCAGTCTATAATATTTACCCCGGCATCAAAAGCAATCTGGTAGAGCGATTGATAAATAGGTTTTTGGACTATTATAGAGTCGCCAGGTTGAAACATAGTTTTCATCACCAGGTAAATCGCCTCAGAAGCGCCGCTTGTCAGTAAAAAATTTTCTGCTTGCAGATGAGGATATAATTGGCTTGCAAGCTTGGTTCTAAATTCTTCACTGCCATATTGACTAGAATAGCTAAGAGGCTTGTTTAAAAGCTCGAAGCAAAACTGCTCTTGCTTCTCAGGGTCATAGATCTCGAGAAGATCAGTCAAGCTCAAAGCCGGCATACAAGCAGAGCTAATATCACTAAGACCTAGGTTTTCAGAAGTATTGTATTTTTCTTCTAAATTAAATGGTGTAAAGAACGGATTCACAACTACTTGATTTCTTTGTGAACAGTGTGCTTCTTGAGGTTTTTATTATATTTGCGCATCTCAAGCTTTTCTGGATGTTTTTTTTTGTTTTTAAAAGTATAGTAACGTGACGGCGGAACTCCAGCCGCTTTTGCTTCGGTACATTCAAGGGTAACTAATACATTATCTTTTTTCTTGGCCATTTTTTATATCCTTACGCCGGAACTTTGTATTTACAAAGCTAGATTTATTATTCTAGCAACTGCGATGATAAAGGCCTTGTTGAGCCCGTATTTTCGGCATTTTTTAATAATTTCTTCTAGTCTAAGTCTTCTCCCCCAGAATTTAAGGATCCACTGAAAAATGCGACTTCGTCGATTTTTCAACCCTGAGCCAAGATTCATTCTTGGCTCAGAGAGTGGATCCTTAATCTGTCTCACTTTATGTGTGCTTAGGCTTTGGTGGTTGAGCTAAGAAAATTAGATTATTTGTTCTATAGTGCATACAACCTAATTAGCCGATTTATACGATTATGGATAGACAAATTC
>JBEAYS010000055.1:0-15830 GCA_041170505.1 Cyanobacteriota bacterium | reverse complement strand
AGCATAGATACTGATTTGTCTTGGATGCCAGCAAAAGTCAGTAATTGAATAGGCATAAACAAAACAGCACTAGCAAAAATTATCGGCAAAACGCCTGCTGGATTGATCTTCAGCGGTAAGTAGTGACCCTTGCTATTGGCGCGAGTTTGGCGCGCACCGAGAATCAATAAGTTTCGTGAGCCCTCTTGAATACAAATAATCAAAATCGTTAGTAAAACAAAAATTCCAAGAAGAGCAATCACTCCCCATTGAGGGCTAGAACCCACTCTAACAGCGGTAGCCGTGTCTTTAATCATGATAGGAAGCTTTGATGCTATTCCAATAAAAATCAGTAAGCTTGCTCCGTTACCAACGCCTTTTTCTGTGATGGTTTCACCGATCCACATCACAAGAAGGGAAGATACTGTTAAAACAAGAATTGTTACCAAGTAAAACACAGAACCCGCTTCAATAGCGATTTTTGCAACATCTAGAAATCTAGCTAAGGCAAAGCTCTGAATTATAGAAAGTATTAAACAAGCATAGCGAGTAATTTTTTGGAACTGTTTGCGTCCCTCTTCGCCTTGATGACGTTGCATATCCTTAAGAGGCGGAACGACTTCTACCAATAACTGCATTATGATACTAGAAGTAATATAAGGTCCAATTCCTAGAGCAAAAATAGAAAGCGCGCTCAAGGCTCCGCCAGCAAACATATCAACCAAACCCATTAAGCCAGAAGATAGAGTAGGATTAGACTTTAGGGCTTCTTGATCTACGCCATAAAGAGGAATATGAACTCCTAATCTATATATGGCAAGCATAAATACTGTAAACCATAGTTTTTCGGGCAAGCCACTTGCAGAAAATATATCCTTAAAAGATAGGCTTTGATTAGTGAGTTTTTCTTGAGACATTTATGAATCCTATTCTACTACTAGTTCGGCTTTGCCACCAGCTTTTTCAATAGCTTCTTTAGCAGATGCGCTAAAAGCGGCAGCCTGAACAGTTACAGCAGAATTTAATTCACCATCAGCAAGGACTTTAAGACCCCACTTGGTAGATTTTTTTACCAAACCTTTTTCAAGTAATGAAGGAAGATCGATAGTAGTAATATTTATATCAGCCAAGTCTTGAAGATCATTCAAGCTAAGAATTACATACTCTTTACGATTAACTCTTGAGTTAAGTTGTCTTTTTGGAAGTCTTCTGTACATAGGAGTTTGACCACCTTCGCGACGACCATGGCTAGAATAACCAGAACGGCACTTTTGACCACGATGACCGCGACCAGAAGTTTTACCTGAGCCAGATGAAATTCCGCGACCTTTTTTGAATCTTTTTTTTACTGCACCTTGAGCAGGTTTTAATTGTTGGATTGCGCTTGTCATTAGTTAACCTCCACTAAATGAGATACTTTGTTTATCATGCCAAGAATAGTCGGACTTGCATTATGCTCTACTTCACGACCGGTTCTCTTAAGACCTAAAGCCAAAAGAACTTTTTGCTGTTTTTTATCAGCGGCAGATATTCCTCTTACCAGTTTGATTTTTAATTTTTTTGTTTCTGTTGCCATGATTATTTCCTTTAGAGCTTAAGCAAAAAGCATCTTCTTAACTGAGATTCCTCTTAAATTAGCTACATCCTTAAAACTTCTTACAGACTTAAGTCCCTCAACTGTAGCTCTAGCAACGTTAAGAGGAGACTTCGAACCTTTAGATTTAGCAAGAATATCACCAACTCCAGCAAGCTCAAGAACGATACGCGCTGTACCACCAGCAATAATTCCAGTACCATCAGCAGCTGGTCTTAAAAGGACTTTTGAGCCTCCAGATTCTCCAACAACCGAATGAGAAATAGTATTTGTGCCAGCAACAGTAGAAACATCTACTATGTTTTTGCGAGCATCAGAAATAGCTTTTTTGATAGCGATCAAAACTTCAGCCGCTTTACCGACACCTACTCCGACTTTACCTTTTTCATTACCGATAATTACAGTAGTTCTAAAAGAAAGTTTTTTACCACCCTTAACTACTTTTGTAACACGGCGCACTTGAACGACTTTTTCGATGAAGTCAGAACCTTGCTCAGCAGGCTCAGAGCGGCTTCTACGCTTACCAGGTCCGCCAGCTTTTTTCTTTTTGCCACCAGCACGAGGTCCTCTGCCACTTTTTCTACCACCTTCAGCATCAGGAATCGCTCCCTCAACTTCAGCAATAATTTCAGCAATTTCTTCTACTGTATCTTCAGAAATACCCTCTTCTAGGGCGATCTCTGATTCAACTTCTACATCTCTAATTTCATCTGACATTTATAATACCTCTTAAAAATCCAAACCTGCTTTACGAGCGGCTTCTGCTAAAGCTTTTACTCTTCCGTGATAAAGATTACCACCACAATCAAAAACAACTTTTTCAACGCCACTAGCCTTAGCTTTTTCAGCGATCGCTTTACCAATAACTTCAGCACCAGCAACATCGTGACCCTTAATTTTGCCTCTAAAACCTTTTGATGCTGATCCAACTGCGCAAATAGTGTTAGAATGCTCATCATTAATGACTTGGGCTAAAATATGCTTGTTCGAGCGGAAAACAGCCAATCTCGGTCTTTCTGTAGTACCAGAGATTTTTTTTCTAGCTCTCTTGTGTCTTTTTTGTCTTTTGTCGTCTTTTGTCATTTGTGGCATGATGTTTTTCCTTAAAAATTATTTAGAACCAGACTTACCAGCTTTTCGCTTGATACGCTGACCTTTGACTCTGATACCTTTACCTTTATATGGTTCTGGTGGTCTTAGAGCAATGATATTCGCGCAAATTTGCCCTACAAGCTCTTTATCAGGACCGCTTACAGTAAGCTTAGTGTTTTCGTTTACTATAAATGTGATTCCTTTTGGAGGCTCAATAACTACTGGATGAGACTTACCTAATTGAAAATCAAGATTTGCTCCCTTCAAAGTCGCTCTGTAACCAACTCCATGGATTTCTAGATCTTTTGAAAAGCCGTTTTTGACGCCTTCAATCATATTAGCAAGAAGCGTTCTAGTAAGACCATGAAGAGCCCTTGCTTTGCGCTCTTCGTTTGCTCTTGAAACTTTTACTTGATTAGCTTCTTGATTAAAAACTATTTCCTTATTAAAAACTCTTTCAAGTTCGCCTTTAGGACCTTTTACTTTTATTTTAGTACCGAGTGGGGTAGATTCGATTTTGAGTTCTACTCCATCTGGGATTGTTATTTCTTGTTTTCCAATTCTTGACATTTCTCTATCCTCTACGAAATTTCTAAATTACCATACCTGGCAAAGTATCTCCCCGCCTACTTTCTCAGCTCTAGCTTTTCTGTCAGTTTTAAGACCTTGGCTAGTGCTGATAACACTGATGCCTAGACCGCTATAAACTCTTGGAGCATACTGAGCTCTTGTATACTTACGAAGACCTGGCTTAGAAACCTTACGCAGACCCGAAATCGCAGGCACACCGCTAACATACTTAAGATCGATAATTATAGATTTTGTCGGTGCCGAATCTTCATTAATGACTTGAACATGATTAACATAGCCTTCTTCTTGAAGCAAGCTTGCAAGACTATGCTTGAGCTTACTGTATGGAATAGAGACTTGCTCTTTATTGACCAAGATCGCGTTTCTTACTCTGGTGAGTAGATCTGAAACTGGATCGTTAGAGACTTTGTTTGTTTTTCTTTTTTCGCTTGTCGTTGTCATTGTTACTTCCTTAAATTACCAACTAGATTTTGTTAAACCAGGCACTTGACCAAAGTGAGCCATCAATCTTAGAGAATTTCTGCAAACACCTAGATCTCGGTGATATCCACGCGGTCTACCAGTGAGCCAGCATCTGTTTCTATCTCTAACTCTAGCTGAGTTGCCTGGGAGTGCTTCTAATTTTCTTTGGATAAGCATTCTTTCTTCAAACTCAAGCTCTGGATTAGCTAACTGCTTTTTAAGTTCGGTACGTTTAGCTAAGTACTTAGCTTGTAATCTTCTTTTTCTTGCTGTTTTTTCTATTGATGATTTTTTTGCCATATTCTTACCTTTAAACTATTTTTGAGCTTGCTGACCACCTTGACGACGGAATGGGAAACCCAGGATTTGGAGTAACGCTTTTGCACCTTCATCAGTGCGTGAAGTAGTACAAATCGTGATATCCATACCTCTGACTGCATCAACCTTGTCGTATCTGATTTCAGGGAAAATCAATTGTTCTTTAACACCAAAAGTATAATTGCCTCTGCCATCAAAACCTTTTGGAGAGAGCCCTTGAAAATCTCTCACTCTTGGAAGAGCTACATTTACTAACTTAGAAAAGAAATTATACATTCTATCTTTTCTAAGTGTAACTTTTAGACCTACTGGAGCATTTTCACGGAGCTTAAAATTTGCAATAGACTTTTTGGATCTAGTAATGATGGGCTTTTGACCAGCAATATTAGTAAGATCTTGAATAGCATTTTCAAGAGTCTTTGCGTTATTAGCGCTATCACCTAGACCAAAATTGATAACAATTTTGTCGAGCTTAGGGATTTCCATCTCATTAGAGCATTTTAAGCTATCTTTTAGTTTAGCTTTTAGCTCTTTATCGTATTTCTCTTTCATTGATGTCGCCATAAATCTTTCTCCAAAAATATTTAGTCTATTTGTTCCTGACTAGTTTTATAAATTCTTACTTTTCTACCGCTATCGATAACTCTATGACCTACTCTAGAAGCCTTCTTAGAGCCTGAATCCCAAAGCATAACTTTGCTTGCAAAGATAGGAGCTTCGATCTCTACAATCTCTCCTTCTTGAGCCGGTCCGCTAGCGCGTCTGTGTTTTTTGATGATATTAACACCCTCGACGATGATTTTACCTTCTGCTGGATTGACTTCTAGTACTTTTGCAATTTTGCCTTTGTCATCACCGCTGATTATTACTACTTCGTCACCCTTGTTTACATGAAGTTTGGCTTGAAGATTAGTGCGACCTTTTTTGACTAAAGCTAGAGAAGCAAGTTTACGACCACCTTTTTTGACGATGGCTTGCTTAGCGGCTTTTGTGTATCTGATTACTTTTTTGTTTTTTGTGCTTGACATTGAATTTCCACCTATAAAATTAAACTACCTCTTGAGCCAAAGAGACGATTTTCATAAAACCCTTATCTCTCAATTCACGCGCGATAGGACCGAATACACGTGAGCCTTTTGGGTTACCGTCTTTATCAACAATGACGCAAGCATTCTGATCGAAGCTAATCCAGCTACCATCTTTACGCTTACGGCGCTTGCGAGTTCTTACTACAACCGCTTTTACAACTTCTGATTTTTTAACAGGCATATTAGGAGTCGCATCTTTTACTGCTCCTACTACGATGTCACCAAGACCAGCTTTATTAGAGTTCGCTTTTAAAACTCTTATTACTCTGATTCTTTTTGCTCCTGTATTATCTGCTACTTCTAATTCGCTCTCTTGTCCTAACATTTTTAATACCTCTCAGCTTTATACTGCTTTCTCCACTATACTTTTTAGAACCCAAGTTTTGTTTTTTGAAAAAGGTCTAGATTCCTCGATAAGAACCAAATCACCTTCGTTAGCTTCATTAGCCTCGTCATGGGCCATGAATTTTTTAGTGAAGTTTATAACTTTTTGATATAGAGGGTGAGTTTTTTTACGCTCAACTATAACGGTTATGGTTTTATCCGCTTTGTTACTAACTACTTTACCTCTTAGTACTCTTTTTGGCATTAGTTTCTGGTCTCCTTATTAGACTTTTGAGTGAGAATAGTTTGTATTCTCGCGATAGATCTTTTAAGTTGTTTAAGTGTTGATGTGTTTTCGAGCTTGCGAGCATGAAAAGCCATCTTAGTTGTAAACAACTCCTTGCGTAAATCAGCCAACTGCTCATTTAAGTCTTTTTCTGATTTTTCAATTAGGTCTTTTGTTTTTAGTATCATAATTAAACCTTTTAAGCTGATATTCCTTCTTTGAGGATGATTTTGGTTTTGAGAGGGAATTTTGCCGCGGCAAGCTCAAGAGCTCTTTTAGCAATAACCATATCTACGCCAGCAATCTCAAACACCAAACGTCCTGGTCTCACGACAGCCACCCAGTACTCTGGATTACCCTTACCAGCACCCATACGAGTCTCTGCTGGTTTTTGAGTAACTGGCTTATCTGGGAAAATTCTAATCCAAATACGACCACCACGCTTAATGTGACGAGTCATGGCTCTACGAGCGGCTTCTATCTGTCTAGAATTGATCCAGCCTGGCTCTGTAAATTGGAGAGCAATTTCTCCGAAATGCAAATCAGCTCCCCTGGTTTCTTTACCCTTGGTGCGACCGCGCATTTGTTTTCTAAATTTTGTTCTTTTAGGTAATAGCATAGTTCTACTAAGCAGCTAAAGCCGCTACCTCCTCTGATTGTTGTCCAGCAGCCGCTTTGATATTTGGCTTAGACTTTTCACCTGGTTGAAGAATGCCCTTATTGAGCCAAACTTTTACACCGATAATTCCGTAAGTAGTTTCAGCTTCTGCAAAACCATAGTGAATATCAGCTCTCCAAGTGTGGCAAGGGACGCTTCCTTCTTGAGCTTTTTCGCTACGAGCAATCTCAATCCCTGAGAGTCTTCCAGAAGCAATAATTTTAATACCGCGAGCGCCTGCTCTCATAGCTCTTTGGATAGATTGTTTCATTGCTCTTCTAAAAGCTATTCTTCTTTCAAGCTGTTGAGCGATAGATTCAGCGATCAACTGAGCATCGATATCAACTTTGCTAACTTCAAAAACATTTACTACTAAATTTAATTCAGGACTAGCAACTAAAATAGCTAATTCTTTTTTTAGCGATTCTAAACCTTCACCAGCTTTTCCGAAAATTAATCCAGGTCTTGCAGTTACTATGCCTATTTGCAATTGACCTGGTTTACGCTGAATAAGAACCTTAGAAAGTCCTGCATTTTTTAGTTTTTTCTTGAGGTAAGTTCTGATCATGGTGTCTTCCTGAAGAATAGATGCAAATTCACCAGATCTAAACTCAGCAAAAGTAGTAGAGTCAGAGTCTTCAGTAATACCAAGTCTATTTGCGCGTGGTGGTACTTTTTGTCCCATTAGTTATTTTCTCCTTGAGATTTATTTTTACGATTTTTTCTGTTGCGAGATGAGGTATCCCAAACAAATTTAGCATATTGATCTGGTTTCATTTCACTTAGAACCACACTTGCTTTAGCAGTTCTTTTTAGAATTGAATACGCCCTACCCTTTGAAGCGGCTCTAATTCTCTTGTAGGTAAGGCCATCATCTACAAGTAATTCAGAAATTCTAAGCTCTTCTGGGTTTTCTATTTGCAAATTTTCACGAGCGTTAGCCATCGCGCTAACAACAAGCTTGCGGAGCATATGAGCAGATTCATAAGGCATAAACTTGAGCTGTTCGATAGCCTCGCCAGCCGACATCTTGCGGATCAAATTAGCTGTACGACGCACTTTACGTGGAGTTTGTCTAGTGAATCCGACTTTTGCTTTTGCTAGTTTAGGTTTTGTTTCAGTAGTCATGATAATCCTCTTTTGCTATTAGGTTTTTTTAGAACCTGCATGTCCTTTAAATGTTCTTGTAAGAGAAAACTCTCCAAGCTTATGTCCGACCATAGACTCAGTGCAGTACACTGGGATAAATTTACGACCGTTATAAACAGCGATCGTTAGCCCAACCATCTCTGGAATTATCATAGATGCGCGCTTGTAAGTCTTGATTACTTTTTTCTCACCTTTTTCACGCAAAGCTTTTACTTTTCTCCAGAGAGATTCGTGAATATAAGGTCCTTTTTTACTTGATCTTGCCATATTAAATCCTTAAATTAAACTGATGCTACCTTTTTGCCTTTTCTATTAGTGATGATGTGCTTAGCTGATGCTTTCTTAGGCTTACGAGTTTTTCTGCCTAATCTTTTACCAGTGTAAGACTTAGGAATACCACCGATAGGACACTTACCTTCACCACCACCATGCGGGTGATCAACAGGGTTCATGACCGATCCACGGACAGTAGGCTTAATACCGAGGTTTCTTCTGCGGCCAGCCTTACCCCACACAACGTTTTTCCAGTCAGCGTTTCCGAGCTCGCCGATAGTGGCCATACAATCCACACTTACTCTACGCATCTCACCTGATGGAAGTCTTAGAGCCGCTTGATTGTTTTCTTTTGCAAGAAGCTGAGCCGAGTTACCTGCTGATCTCACTACCTGACCGCCTTTACCAGGAGTCATTTCGATATTGTGGATCATTGAACCGAGAGGAACATCTCTTAAAGGAAGAGAGTTACCAGGCTTGATCTCAGCATCTGGACCAGATTCTACAACTGCGCCAATTACCAAATCTTTTGGACAAAGAATATATCTTTTTTCGCCATCATCATAAACAAGCAAAGCTAAATGCACGTTACGGTTAGGATCGTACTCGATAGAAACTACCTTAGCTTTAATGCCGAGCTTATTTCTTTTGAAATCTACTTGACGATATTTTTTTCTGTTACCGCCGCCTTTATGACGAGTGGTAATTTTACCTTGGTTGTTTCGGCCAGTAGATTTTTGAAGCTTAGAGAGCAACTTTTTTTCTGGTTTGGAACTGGTAATATCACTGCGATCCAATAAGATTGTTCCGCGCGAGCCAGGAGTTCTAGGTTTAAATTTTTTGAGGGCCATAGTTTTTTCTCATTTTTAGATAAAATAGGGTTTTTTTGGTAACCCTAGATTACGTAGATGGTAAATAATAGCAAGACTGATAAGGAGAGGGGCTTGGTATTTACTGAAAAAAAGCTTAAATTCTTGAACTGAACTGCAGACATTGTCTACGAATTACGCAAAAATCTAAATAATAAGCCGCGAGTCGGGATTTTCAGCAAAAATTACTCCATTAAGGATTCGCTGAAAAACGAAGTTTTGAGGCGGAATCCGCTTAACAAAAAACATTAAGGATCAACTCCCTGAGCCAAGAAGGAATCTTGGCTCAGGGTTGAAAAATCGTCGAAGACGCATTTCTCAGTGGGTCCTTAACCAAAATTTCTCCATAAAAGTGTAGTCGATGATCTTCCAAAGAATATGTAATATACAATTTAATATCAAAAAATAAACAATTCCAGATTTATATAGGTACAGCCCTTAACCAAACGACCTAAAATGACCAGAAACGAAAATTATCTTAAAATTCTATATGGTAAACATACTGTAGCACTGGAGTTTTTAGCTGATGCAGGGATAAATATCGTTAAAAACGTTACAAATAATCAAAATCTGGGTAAAAATAATTTAGGGGTCAGAGTGGACCCTAAATTTTTGCGTCTCAATGCGCAATATGCTCAATATGGTAGATATCCCAAAGTCTTACAGAACCTTGCAAAAGGAATGGTCTGCTAGACTGGTTTTGGAAGGCGAAATTTTGATTTACATCCTACACGGCAAAGATCTTTTTAGACGGCAGCTCAGGCTTACCCAAATCAAATCCCAGTACCTAAGCCCAGGACTTGAAGCTTTTTGCTACAGCGAGTTCCAGAACCCCGCTCTGGTGGATTTTTGCTCAGCCGTTAAAACACCGGGCTTCGGGATGGGCACAAAACTAATTCTAATAAAAGACTTTCAATACTTAGAATCCAAAGCTGATGATGAATCTCATATCGAGATAATTTTAAACACTCTTCAGGATATCCCCGCTGGCACAGTCCTAGTCTTCTATTCAGAGAAAATCAACGGCACAATCAAGCTAGTAAAAAACTTAAAAACCAAAATTAAAGATTTAAACTTAGAGGAGTTTGCTCTCTTTAACGCTTGGAAAGCACAAGAGGCTGGAAACTGGCTTGCTGACTACCATCGCGAGCAAGTTAAGCTGGGAACTCTGAGCGGACCTGCCATCGAAAGAGATGTCGCTGAGCTAATCGCTGAGCAAGTCGGACTTGAAGATAGCGGCAAACTATACTCAGAGCTAATTCGCTTAATAGCGCTTGGCAAGCCGATTACAAGAGAACTAGTACTAGAAGAGTGTAGAGGCAGACATGATGTGTTTGCACTGGCGCGCAAGTTAGCGGAGCAAGACCGCTCAGGAGCTTGTTTTGAGCTGAAGCGAATTATCGAAAACAAGGAACTGCACCTGGGGCTAATTGCTGTCCTGGATACGACGATTTCGCGCTACCTAAAGCTGAAACTTGCTCTAGAAAAGCGTTTGAGTGAAGCAGAGCAATCTCGGGTCACGGGAATTTCTCCTAATGCGCTATATTACCAAAAACAAAATATCAAAAAAATGCAAAGCCCTCACTTGCAAAAAATCCTTAGTGAGCTTACCAATTTAGAGCGAGCGGTAAAGACCGGCAAGCAAGATCTGGAGCGGGGTCTAAGGATTTTGGCTCAAAACTAAAAATCACTAATTATCAAAAACATGAGCCCCAATTGGGTTTTTGAATTTGGTGATGTTGTTTTGGAAAAGAAGCTCGACATTGCCAGTAGGACCGGATCTTTGCTTAGCTATGATTACATCAGCTATACCAGCTTTTTCGCTTTGGTCGTTATAGTAATCATCGCGGTAAATAAACATGACAATATCTGCGTCCTGCTCGATAGATCCTGATTCACGCAGGTCAGAGAGCATGGGACGTTTGTCCTGACGCGCTTCAACCGCTCTTGATAACTGGGATAGAGCTAGAACCGGGACATTGAGCTCTCTTGCCATGAGCTTGAGACCTCTGGTGATTTCAGAGATTTGATTAATTCTCGAATCATTACCCTTACCTTCTAAGAGTTGGAGATAGTCGATAACCACCATGCCAAGCTCGCCCTGGAATTGGGTTTGGAGCCTTCTGCACTTACCTCTGATCTCCATTACTGAAACGCCAGCTGAATCATCGATATAGATAGGAGCTTCACCAAGCTCGCCCATCGCAATACCCAGCTTAGACCAATCGTCGGCGTGGAGCTGTCCTGAGCGCACGCGCGAGCTATCTACTTCCGCTCGGCTACACAGAAGCCTCTGGACAAGCTGTTCTTTTGACATCTCAAGACTAAAAACCGCTACTGGCTTACGATTGATCAGAGCTACGTTCTCAGCGATATTCAGTGCTAAAGAAGTTTTTCCCATCGCAGGTCTTGCCGCTAGAATTATCAAATCACTTTTTTGAAGACCAGAAGTAATCACATTAAGATCATAAAATCCAGTGTCCATGCCTGATAGCTTGCCTTTATTAGCTTCGCGCTCTTCTAAAATTTCCCAGCTACGATGAACAAGATCACCAATGTGCATGAGACTTTCGCGGGATTTAGATTGGGCAAGATTGAATATTAATTGTTCGGCTTTATCGACTAAATTATCCAAATCTTCTTCAGAGTGGTAACCCAGCTCCACGATTTCGTTTCCAGCCAAAATCATATTACGCAGAATCGACTTGGTCTTGATGATTTTTGCGTAGTAAGGTGCGTTTGCCGCAATGGGAGCGTGTTCGCTCAAACTAGCTAGATATGATCTACCTCCAATATCTGCTAAAACGCCTTTGTCATTTAGGTATTGAGAAGCTGTAAGCAGATCGATGTTTTCGTTTTTTTCTGAAAGGCTGATAAAAGTCTCAAAAATTAATTGGTGGGTTTTTTTGTAGAATTGCTCGGGTTTGTCGATAAATTCAATGACTTTATGGAGAGCATCCGCATCAACTAAGATCGCCCCCAGGACAGCTTGTTCGGCTTCGATACTGGAAGGGAGCAAAGCTTCTTCGATTTTGCGATTGCTTGTGTTAGTTACCATTAATATGATTATAGCCTTTTAAGGGAAACTTAATTTTTTTACATTATTTGAGCCTAAAATCTTGTGTAATGCTATATTAAAATTTGCCGAATTAATTAAATAAGGAAAAATTTCTTGATCGATAAAACTCTATTTAAAAAACTTGAAGAAACTGAGAGCACCTATGAATCTCTACAAGAAAAACTTGCTGACCCAGCGATACTCTCCAATCAAGCTGAATACCAAAAAACTACCCGCAATCTAAAAAAACTTGAAAAGACTGTCGAACAGTTCAAGCTCTACAAGTCGCTCACCAAGCAGATGGAAGAAGCTAAGCAAATCATAAAAGAAGAAAAAGACCCTGAACTCATTGAAATGGCGCGCCTAGAATTCGAGGAAGCAGAAGCTACGTTACCGACTCTTTCTGAAAATCTAAAAATCTTACTTTTACCAAAAGACCCTGATGATGATAAGGATAGTCTTGTGGAAATCAGAGCTGGAGCGGGCGGGGACGAAGCGGCCTTTTTTGCTGGTGATCTTTACCGAGTCTACACTAAGTACTGCGACAGCAAAGGCTGGAAGCATCAAATGATCGACTTTAACGATGCTGAACATGGTGGTTATAAAGAAATTGTTTTTGAAATCAATGGTGAGGATGTGTTTAGCAAGTTTAAATACGAATCTGGCGTGCACCGAGTGCAACGAGTCCCTCTAACCGAGTCCCAGGGCAGAGTTCACACTAGTACCGTTACGGTGGCAATAATGCCTGAGATCGACGAGGATATAAAAATCGAAATCAAACCTGAGGATATAGTTCTTACTACTTGCAGAGCAGGCGGTGCGGGCGGTCAAAACGTAAACAAGGTAGAAACCGCTGTCAGACTGGAACACAAGCCTTCTGGTATCGTAGTGCAGTGCAGAGAAGAAAGATCCCAATTACAGAATCGTGAAAAAGCAATGAAAATGCTAAAAGTCAAACTCTACGAAGAACAAAGACGCAAAATCGAAGAAGAGCAAAGAGCAAAACGCAAAAATCAGGTAGGAACCGGTGGCAGAGAGGAAAAGATCCGCACCTATAACTACAAAGATGACCGCGTCTCGGAACACCGCATTAACCAAAATTTTCCGTTAAGAAGAATTATCGAAGGTGAGCTTGATGAGATGTTTAACGCTCTTACCGCCTACGATCAAAAATCCCAAATCGAAGCCCTTGAAAGCTCCCTAGCCTAGATCATGGACTACACAAAAAAACAATCAGATAGTTTTGAAGACGAGCTTGATGAGTTTTTTAAAGAGCGTGCTCTATTTAGAGCGCAAGCCCTGTCAGACAACTCCAGAACCCAATCAGGAAGCGCCAGAAACTGCGATGATAAAGTTTTTGAAAATCCTAATTCTAGTACTGGACTTTCAGGTTGTTGCATGACTGGCTGCGTAGATTGCCCTTGGGGTTACACTCCGCCTCTAAATTAAACTATGTTCGTCAAGTTTAATAACACCTACAAAAAACTCCCTGAAAGATTCTATCAACTAGTCAATCCCACTCCAGTAGCCAATCCTAAGCTTATTAAGTTTAATTATTCTCTCGCTGAAGAGCTCGGCATCAGCAAGATACAAGAAAGCACTCTTGCTGATTTTTTCTCCGGCAACAAGCTCATAGCCGGCTCGGAGCCGCTTGCTCAGGCGTATGCAGGGCATCAATTTGGTAATTTTGTTCCGCAGTTAGGTGATGGACGCGCTATTTTACTTGGTGAAATAGAAGATAAAGATTCTATTCTTAGAGATATCCAGCTAAAAGGCTCAGGTCCCACCAAATACTCTCGGCGAGGAGATGGCAGAGCTTGGCTGGGACCGGTGTTAAGAGAGTATTTGATCAGCGAAACCATGCATAAACTTGGTATTAGCACCACAAGAGCTCTTTGCGCTGTCAGCACAGGCGAAAACATTTACCGCTCAGAACCCTTACCCGGAGCGGTTTTGACAAGAGTAGCTAAGAGCCATATTCGCGTGGGGACTTTTGAATATTTTAGTGCGCGCGGTGATACAGAAGCGCTTGAAGTTTTAGTTAATCATGTAATCGAAAGAGAATATCCAGAGCTCAAATCCTCTAATAATAAGGCTCTTGGCCTCTTAGAAAAAGTCGCCAGCAGACACTCTGAGCTAATTGCCAAATGGCTGAGCGTGGGGTTCGTGCATGGAGTGATGAACACCGATAACACCAGCATCACAGGAGAGACTATCGATTATGGTCCTTGCGCTTTTATGGATACTTATCATCCAAATACAGTCTTTAGCTCTATTGATCATTACGGACGCTACGCCTACACAAACCAATCACAGATTGGCTTATGGAATATTTCTTGCCTAGCTTCTTGCTTACTTGATTTAATAAATCCTGATAGAAACCAAGCTATAAGCTTATCTCAAGACGTTTTTGATAAGTACAAAACTAATTTTAGGAATCATTATCAAAAAATCTTTTTAAACAAAATCGGCATTTTTAATAATCAACAAGCCCAAGATATGGAATTAGTGCAGGAATTCTTGGAGCTTTTACAAGATTTTAGAGTTGATTTTACCCTTGGATTTTATAAGCTCAGCGGGCTCACGGAGAGGGGTTCTTGCACGAATGAGTTTAGAAGATTATTCGACCAGGGCGATAACCTTGAAGCTCGCTTGAATCTCTGGCTGGACAAATGGCGCTCTAGAATCCAATCCCAGAAACTGATTGACCTAAAAAATCGCATGAATGCCGTCAACCCAGCTTTTATACCTCGGAACCATCACGTGGAGCTGATGATAGAACAAGCTCGCCAAGAGGATTACAGCTATTTTAACGACTTACTCGAGTGCCTGAGCGAGCCTTATCACTACCGCGTTGAATATCAAAAATTCTTTAGTCCTCCGCCAGATAAAGATACGCCTTATGTTACTTTTTGTGGGACTTGAGTGTATAATAAAAAATATGCGCTTATATAAATTTTTCATTCTAGCTTTAATATTCTGCATTATTAACAACAGTGTTGCATTTGCAAATGACATCCAGATAGATCTCCAAAATATTCCCCTTAGCTCTAGATTAAAAGGTGATTATATGGGTTACAAATTCACCATAATGAATAGATCTAATTCTACTCTTGAAATAGTCAATGCTCAAGTTGTTAATGGACAAGATGGTTCTATGGCTGCAAGAATGGTTGCAGATGGGAGTGGTGTGGGACCAATGTGGGCTATCATGGGGCCTGCTGGTTTATTTACTTTTGGAATAGCTTGGTTAGTTGGTCTTGTAGCTACACCTATATTGTTTGTAACTGACAGTGGCAGAAACAAAAAAGCAAAAAAAGAAGGTCAAACCTTTAATAACATCGTTGACTTAGGCCCCCTTTTAGCTGGCAATACCATAGAATTGCAAACTCTGGTTCCAATTGGGGCTAAACCTCAGCTCAAACTAACCTATAAATTACCAAATTCATCTAATCTGCTCATGATATCAAGATAATTTTCCGCAGTTTTAGTTATAACCCTATTTTAACAAAATCAATCTCAAGAATTCTATCTGAATATCTAAAGATTCTTGAGATTGATTTTGAACTTAAACAAACTTAAGTATTAAATTGAAACCACTTATCCAAATTCTCAAAAATCGTCTGATCTAAAACATCACAAATTAAGGATTCGCTGAAAAACGAAGTTTTGAGGCGGAATCCGCTTAACAAAAACATTTAAGAATCTACTCCCTGAGCCAAGATCCCTACTTAGCTCAGAGATGAAAATGCGTCTTTGACGATTTTTCAACAAAATTGCAGGCAAACTCTAAATATCTCAATTAATCCAACGAGATTTCAGGAAAAATTATTTGAAAATTGTGACCCGAATTTTTTAGTGCATCAAAAGAGAGTTTAATTATTACCTTCTAGCATAATCAGGCCAGTAAGAATTTTTTTCTGGTTCTATTAAAAGTTGTTTACCTAGTTCTTCTTCGCGCTTTTTGATTTCTAAAAGAGATTGTAGATAATCTAATATAGATTTTTTAAGCATCGAGCCTTGATCATTACATGGTTGTATAGATATTACATCATTTTTTAATCCAAAATAATATTTACTATCAACGGG
>JBEAYS010000054.1:0-11066 GCA_041170505.1 Cyanobacteriota bacterium | reverse complement strand
TCTTGGCTCAGGGAGTGGATCCTTAATATTTTTGTTAGGCGGATTCCGCCTCAAAACTTCGTTTTTCAGCGAATCCTTAATATATTTTTTAATTGGTTCACAGCATCTGTAACCGCTTGTTTTATTGAGTTTATTTCACTGCCATTTGCTATTGCTTCTAAATTACCAAAAACTCCTAGTAAAGCTTCTCTTATTGTTTTAGCTTGAGCTAAATAATCATAAATTTTTAGTTTTAAAATGTTCAATAATTCTTGATGTGATTTGCAGGCATCATAAAGTTTTTGAAAATCACTAAGATTTTCCTCTGTTAAAACATTATGCTTTCTTACTAAAGAAGTCACGAGATCATCAGCTCCACCAAGGCTCGTATTCCCTATTTGATGAAATGTAAAATCTATATTCTCAGCATCAGGTATATCTTTATTTAATTTGAATTTTAGTAGAGCTAAATTACCAGCAAGTTTATAGTAATACTCCCCCCCGTGAATATTAACTTAAGTGACTTCGTTTCCATAAGTTTTATTTTATCACGATTATAAAACCATAATTAATCTTCGTCTTGACCCTCGTTTTCTTAACCTAAATTTGTTACATACTAGTGTGGTTATTTTAGATTAATTACAATTTATCTATCGGTATTGACTTATTAAAGCTTACAATAGTATAATATTTTCTAATCTTGGAAACAATTGATTTAAAAAAACTACAAGATATATATGAGAAATAGTTCACCCCCTTCGGCATAAGCCCCTCAGGAATTTAATTCTCAAAATCACAAATCAATGGCGATAGTGAATTTACCTTATTAGGTATTTTCCCTATCAACTCTGCTCTAAAAAGCACTTTATATAGGAGACCCGCTCAATGGCAAGAAGAAAAAAAATGGATGATACTAAAGAGATTTTAGAAGATGATGATATTTTGAGTTTTGATGATGATGATTCATTACTCGATGACGGTGACGATAGCTTCGATGGGACTATTTTGCTTGATGATAATTTAGAGTCTGGCATTATTTCATCAGCTTCCAGCCGCAATAAAAACTCCTCAGATGATGATGAGGACGGAGATTTATTTGATAGTATTTCGCCTCTTTCCGATGACTCGGTAAAGATGTACTTGCGTGAAATCGGCAGAGTGCCGCTTCTTAACGCTAAACAAGAAATCGAGCTTGCTCGTCGTATTAAGAAAAACGACCTTAATGCTAAGCGCAAGTTAGTCAGACATAACCTTAGATTAGTAGTTTCTATCGCTAAAAAATATATTAATCGTGGTTTGCCGTTTTTGGATTTGATCCAGGAAGGTAATCTAGGATTGATTCGCGCGGCAGAGAAGTTTGATCCAGAAAGAGGCTACAAGTTTTCTACTTATGCTACTTGGTGGGTGCGTCAGGGTATAACCCGCTCGCTATCTGATAAATCGCGTACTATTCGTGTGCCGGTGCATATGGTAGAGACCATCAATAAATTCAAGAAGATAGCCCGCAAACTCGGTCAAGAACTCAATCGCAGACCTACTGAAGAAGAACTTTCAGAAGTAATGGAAGTGCCGACAGCTAAGATAAAAGAAATCGTAGCGGCTATGCGCACGCCTGTGTCGCTTGAATCCCCGATTAATAACGAGGAAGACGGTAAGCTTGAGGATTTTATCGCTGATCCTAATTATTCAATCAAGCCAGAAGTCTCTGCTACTGAGCAGTTACTGGCTGATGATATTCTTAAGGTGCTCGATACTCTTACCCAAAAAGAAAAAGCTGTAATCCAGTTGAGATTTGGGATAGATTCTGGTCAAGAGCGCACTTTAGAGGAAGTAGGCAGAATGCTTCGCATCACTCGTGAGCGAGTTCGCCAACTGGAATTCAGAGCCCTCAAAAAACTCAGACATCCAGAACGAGCTTCTAAGCTTAAAGACTATCTAGATATGGCAGTTTAAAAAAAAACCCCCGAAAGGGGTTTTTTTTACCCAAAATTAAATTGTAAGATTGTTGTAAATAGCTTTTTTTAGAGATTATTTTAAAAATTATTTTTTAGAATATTTTTTCTTGAATTTATCAATACGACCAGCTACGTCGATGACTTTGTTGGTGCCAGCGTAAAAAGGGTGACAACTGCTACAAATCTCTACTCTTAACGATTCTAGGGTAGATTCTAGGACAAATTCAGCTCCGCAAACACAACTTGCAGTGATAACTTTGGCTTTAGGATGGATATTAGCTTTCATAGGATATTAATAATAGCATAACCTGCAGACATTGTCTACGAATTATGCGCAATTTCAAGATAATGCGTGACAGCAGACATTGTCTACGAATTCACTAATGATTCAAAATAAACAACCATCGTGAAAAGTTCTCTAGGCTAAATAATCTCTATTGAGGTTATTATTTAGAAAATATAGTACATTCGTAGACAATGTCTCGGGAAGACAAGATAATGCGCTATTGCAAGGCAATAAATCAGCGTTTAAAATCTGGCAGGCTAGGCTCTTTGATTTTATAGGGGTCGCGGTTAACCATATTCAGGAGCGCTTCTTGTTTTTCAGTGAGTTTAGAGAAGTCCTCTAGCTGTTTATTAAGTTTTTTGTTAAGGTCAATAAGCTTGTGGAGTTCTTCGTAGAGGTTTTTGAGTTCTCTTTCTCGCTCGGTAAGCTGCCAGTTTAATTTTTGGAGTTCAAAATCTTTATCTTCCAGTTCTTTGGTTAGCAGGCTAAGTTCGTCAAATCCACTTCCTGAAAGGTTTTTGTGTTTATTGTTAATAAAAGATTTGACATGAGTAAAATCAGCGTCCCAGAGAGCGTCAAAACCAATCAAATCAGTTTCTTCTGGCAGAGTGCTGGGTTCTTTATCTTGGGAAGACATATTTAAATTCTAAGTCAAAACTACAAATCTGTCATCAAGTGTTAGAATTTATTTTGGAATCCCTAATTTATGAGCCAAGAGCCTAGTTCTAGTCCTAAACCTAAAAAACCCAAAAAATCTTTAGAGATCGTGGATGGTTCTAATCTCCCAGCGGTTTTGGATGATTTGACTTCGGGAATGGAAGTCAAGCTTGAACAAATCCAAAAACAAATCGATTTTATTTGTGATCGCCAAAAATCTGGAGTATCTGCTGAATTTAGCGCGCTGATGGATGGCTACGTCAATAAAGCTAACGAAAGCCAATCCTATAAAGTAAAATTTGAGCATTTAGAAGGTCTTTATGAGGAGCTAAATCTTGAGCATAAGACCGCGCGTGAAGATCTAAAAAAATCAAAAGCTGATCTAGAAGCCAGTAAAGAAGCTCTTAGAATGTCTGAATCAGATTTACAGCGCGCTAAAAGAGATACTGATAATAGTCGCCTTCAATATGAAGAACAAATCAGTAACCTAATCGAGGAGCGCGAAAAGCTCAAGTCTAAAGTCAAGCAGTTAATGGATCACAAGGAAAAATCTGCTCAAGAATATAATGATCTAAAAGCTGAGCTTCTTGAAAACAAGTACAGAGTAAAACAGCTCGAGCAAGAAAAACAAGTCGAGATTGAGACTCAAAAGCGCACAGCAAGGGAGAATCACAAAATCATAGAAGATCTAAAAGAAAAACTCGATCTACGTACTCGTGAAGTTGAGTATAAAGATGCTCTTCTAAATCAGCTTATCAAGCAGGTTTCAGCTGATGACGCTATGCAAGATTCTGCTAGCTTCGTTAATTATTCTAGCCCAGAACCTAATTGGCAAGAGAGTTTTACCCATAACCCAGTTGAAAACCAGCGTCCAATAAAATCTGGTATGGAGTTAAGGCTTGAAGATCCTAAGGAAGGATCTAGCTGGGGTGCTTTTAGAAAATAAGTGGGCTTACTAGTTTATCCGCCAGATGATCATAAGACCGATAGTAAAACTATTTTTTTTATAGGCTCAGCTGATGAGTTTTGTACTATTAATGATAAGCCTGTAACTCTCTCAGAGAGCGGAAATTTTGCTCATGTGATTAATCTTGAACTCGGGGATAATACATTTAGTATCAATCTTGACGGTAAAACTATCCAGCGTAAAATCCAAGCTGAGTATAGCGCCCAAGAGCTTCCGGTCGCTTATGCCCGTCCCTATCAGGCTTTTAGCGCGCCAAGCGTTAAGTCTGAAAATATTCTCAGGTCGGTTTTGGTGAGCAAAAACTTGATTAGTATTCCTCTAAATATCAATCCATATTACCGGTGTGACCTGGAATCCCCTTATAGAGCGGTTTTAAGCTTAGGCGATATGAAACTTGATTTGGACTGGATTTATTATGAGGATGATTTTGGTATAGAAATTAAACCGCTTGATTCTCCATGTTTTTTTGAGGTGATTTTTTTAAACCCAGTTAGAGACTTGATTGCAAGTTGGCGCGCTAATGAATTAAGGATTGAAATTTCGTATATTAGCTATGTGGAATTGCCTCCTGTAAAATCTCACACCTGCTCAAACCCAATGATAGTAATAGATCCAGGTCATGGTGGATCTCAGTTAGGAGCTACAAGTCCAAAAGGTGTTTTTGAAAAAGATCTAAATCTAAAAGCCGCATTCAAGCTAAGAGAAGAGCTAAAGCACTTGGGGATTAAATCCCAGCTAACTCGCCAGGATGATAGCTTGGTTACTCTTGATGAGCGAGTGGAATTAAGTAAGGAATCTGATATATTTTTGTCTTTGCATCATAATGCACTGCCGGACGGGCAAGACCCTAATTCTGTGCGCGGATTTTCTGTGCATTATTATCACTCCAATAGTCATAATTTTTGCCTCGAGATAGCCCATCACCTAAAAAAACACTTGGATTTGCCCTTCGCTGGCTTTTATAGGCAAAATCTTAAGGTCTTGAGGGATAATAGTCGTCCGCTTGCTGTTTTGATTGAACTGGGCTATTTGATCAATCCTGACGAGTCCGATCTTATCTCGAGCGAGATGTTCCAGGATAAATCAGCTAAATTAATTGCTAATTTTTTGTTTGAGTTTATAAATCGTGAATAAAACCGTGTTTCGTAATATATAATTTTTATAATTCCAATTTTTAGTTTAAGGAATTTAATTTTGGCGTTTGTTGGATGACGAGCCTTGAAAATAGCTTTAATACCATTATTGTCGGATCTGGGCTAGCCGGTCTAAATCTCGCTCGCAAACTTGCTCAAGCCGGTCAAAAGATTTTTATTTGCTCAAAAGAGGCTGTTACTGAGGGTTCTAGTAAGTACGCTCAGGGCGGAATAGCTGTAGTCAGCCCGCTAAATCCTGAGGATAATGTCGAAAGCCATATCCAAGATACCCTAGCTTCTGGTAAGGGGATTTGCCAAGAAGATACAGTCAGAGCCATTGCCAGTGCTGGATGGAAGCAAGTCTCTCAACTTGTGGGTTTAGGAGTAGAGTTCGATAAGAATTTTAATCTAGAAGGCTCGCATAGTTATAAGCGTGTAATGCACGTGGGTGATTCGACTGGACGAGCCCTAATTAAACCCCTCATTAATAATATCTCTCGTAATGAACTAGTCCAAATCTCTCAAGGTACAGAAATGGTTTCACTCATCAAAAACACTGTCAATAGGCGGGTTTGCGGTGTCAGAGTGGTGGATATTTCTGGTAATGATTATGATGTTTTTGCTGATAATGTAGTGCTTGCCTGCGGTGGTCTTGCTGGTCTTTACGAGGATCATACTTGCCCTGGAATCCTGCGCGGTGACGCTATCGCGCTTGCTTATGACGCTGGAGCCAAAATAGAAAATCTAGAATTTGTGCAGTTTCACCCGACAGTATTTAAAACCAAAACTAACAAAAACTTTTTGATTTCAGAAGCTCTAAGAGGAGCTGGAGCCCAGCTAAGAAACTGCAAGCAAGAGCTTTTTGCTCACAAATACCATCCCCAAGCGGAATTAGCGACCAGAGATATTGTCAGCAGAGCAATGTATTCTGAAATGAATCTTACTAATTCTAATTTTGTTTATCTCGATGCTCGCCATCTCGGTAAGGAATTTTTGCAAGAAGAATTTCCGATGATTTATAAATTTTGTCTTAATGAAGGTTATGATCTAGCTCAGGACCTGCTTCCAGTGCGCCCTGCCGCTCACTATAGTATCGGCGGTATAAAAACTGACATAAATGGCAGAACTACTCTCAAAGGTCTTTATGCTCTTGGGGAGTGCGCTAGTAATGGGCTTCACGGGGCTAATAGATTAGCGAGCAATTCTTTACTTGAATGTATTGTAGTTTCGGATTTTACCGCTGAGGATATTTTAGGTCAAAATCTTGAGGGGATTAATTCAAATCCTTCTCTGGAGTATTGTTCAAATTATTTTATTCCTCTTAGCTACACAGAAAAACAAGAGCATGAAAAATTAGTCTCAGTTATTAGATCCGTTCTATCAGCTAATTTGGGAGTAGAACGTCGCCAAAAATCTATGCAGTCTGCTCTGAAATATCTAGAATCTTTGCCAGAGTGTAAAGAGCGTACTACGGCTATTTTACTTGCCCAATCAGCACTCCAAAGAAAAGAAAGCAGAGGCGTGCATTACCGTCTGGATGCACCTTCTACTAATCCTAATATGAACCTGCCGACTATTATTTCTAAATCTTCTATCGGAGTGTTTTCTATATGACCAGCCTAACCAGTAAATTTGTGCGTACCAGAATCGCTCCTAGCCCCACGGGAAACCTGCATATTGGCACGGTTAGAACGGCTCTTTATAATTTACTTTTCGCGCGGAAGCATGGTGGACATTTTTATTTTAGGCTCGAGGATACTGATATGGAGCGCAGTAAAGAAGAGTTTACTCAAGAGATTATTGATGGTTTTAGATTCCTAGGCATAGAGTGGGATAAACCTGATTTTAAGGATTTTGCTGATGTGGTTTTTGAGGATGGTATTGTTAGGCAATCTACTCGCAACTCCGCTCATAGAGCCTATATCGAGCAGTTGATTTCTAGTAAGCGCGCTTATAAATGTTATACGACTCCTGACGAGATGGAAAAACTTCGTGAATCCCAAAGAGCCCAAAAGCTTCCAGAAGGCTACGATAATCGCGGTCGTAATTATACAGAAGATCAGATTAAAGAGTTCCAAGCTGAAAACCGCCCCTATGTAATTCGCCTAAATCTTGGCAGTGAGCGGGATATAAAGTGGACGGATTTGGTTCGCGGTGAGATGTCGATTAATACTCGTGATCTTGGCGGTGATCCAGTCATCATGAAAGCTAATGGACAAGTGCTTTATAACTTTGCGGTAGTGGCTGATGATGCTGATATGGGAATTACTCATGTGTTTCGCGGAGAAGATCATCTTACTAATACAGCTAAGCAAATCACTATTTATGAGGCTTTTGGCTTTCCAGTTCCGGAGTTTGGGCATTTGCCATTGATATTTACAAAAGACCGTCAAAAGCTCTCTAAGCGGAAGCACGGCGATATTGCTGGTGTCGAAAAATATATCAAGGAAGGCTACTTACCATCTGCGCTTAATAATTATTTGGTGGCGACTAGTTATTCATGTCCTTCTGGTCAAGAGATTTTTGATTTAGCGCATGGTGCTAGTTTTTTTGATATCTCTTGTGTCAGTAAGAGCCCTGCTGTTTATGATATCGATAAACTAAACTGGTATAACCGAGAATATATGTCTAGGATCCCTTATCCAGAGCTTTTGGGTGAGCTAAAAAAATATACTAAGTTTGATTTTGATAAATTTTCTACTGCTGATCTTCAAGAATTAATTGAAGCTATTCGCGGTAACTTAAATAAATTTATAGATATCAATGATAATATCGACTATTTTTATTCTCTACCTGAGTTGGGCGGGGATTTAGTGAGCTTGATTGGCGAAGCTAAGGATTTACTTTCTGAGCTTGCTAAAAGAATTAAAGCCGGCGATTTTGATTTTTCTTCCGCTGAGCAAATGAAATCCCAAATCAATAAACTTGGTGAAGATCTTAATCTCAAGGGCAAAAAATTATTTATGCCAATTCGCGCGGTTCTTTCAGCTAGACAACACGGACCTGATCTAGGCTTAATTATGAAGCTTCTGGGTAAAGAAACTGTTTTAGCGAGGATGGCTGATTTTGGATAACCCTATAGTGCTACTATAGGGTTTATTGAGTAAAATTACTTAGTAGTTTTAACCTAAATTTTCTTTAAAAATATTCTTTACGTCAAATCTTTATCTAGTAATTATTTGTATTTTTAGTGTACCAGCCTCTTCATTTTGCAAATATAAATAGAAATGATTTAACCTCTCTTGTTACGAGTATAAACAGGCCTTCATGGATTAAAGACAATAAAACTTATTTTTTGAATTATATTGATAAATATATTCGCTTTGATCCTAGTCAAAATTTAAATCCTAATATCAGTTCTAAAGATATTTTTGAAGCACTTAGATTATTAAAAAAAGCAGACCCACTAATGAATTTCAAATCGGAGATTAATTCTTTAAATGAGGGATATAAAAGTCAATTTCCTAATTACTATGATGATGATTTTATTAACCAATTTGTAAATGATGAGATGAAAAGACTTGCTGTTAAACACGGAGTACCTTTTGAAGTGCTTCCTAACATTCAACTATTTGCTCCACTACATAATAATAATTCACCCAAAGATTGTTTTGTAGCAGGATATCAGATGAATATTAATGTTATTTTTTTAGATTCAGATACTTTACAATCTCCAGAAAGACTCATATCGAGCTTAAATCATGAATTTAAGCATTTTTTAGATTCCTTAGAAGTTAAGAAATTAAAGTTACATAATCCAGATATTTTTATGGCTACTGTTGATGAATTTATTCTTGAACATAGTCAGGGATTAGATTTAGCCCTTTATTCTTTTAAAAATCAAATCCCCTCAAATGATCTTCTTAGATTAATTGGCTTTGGTTCTCAATCTATGCTCCAGTTAGATTCTCATCTTGACAAAACTATTTTAGATTTAATTTTTAAAAAACTGAGATCAATAGACTCTAAAGATTTTGAATCTTTTACTTTTACTTCAGAAGATATACAAGAAATTACCCATTCTACTTACTCTAGTTTAGAACAATCTCAGCAACACTTTTATACTCTTGCTGAAACAAGAGAAAGAGTAGAACAGCTTACTAATAGATTCAGTAATTCATCAAATCTAGATAGATATTTATACTTCCAAAACATGGATGAAAATCAGATAAATAAATCCAAAAAACTTCTAAAAGCAACATTACAAAATTTATTTTCAAATACAATTAAGAGTAATTCTATTTCCTCTTATGATTTAAATGAAGATGAGGCATCGGCTAGAATTTATCAAGCAAGTATGAATTTAAGAAGACTGATTGCTGATCATAAAGAGTTAAAAGATGTTTTTAAAACTAGACCTTATCCTAATTTAGCTCTAGATTTACAGCCATTAGATTGGCTTGAAGAAATATCTCAAACTGTAATTGGCGAAAGAGCTATTGAACAAGTAACTTCTATTAGAGCTAATTCTAAGCTTTTACAATTATCGAGGTCTTTAAGGTCGCAAGCTCCTATTCAGGTTAATTTACATAGCTTTTTAGAAAGTTTAAAATCTCTTGATTTGCATTATGAAGCTTTGATACAGGATGGTAAGCCTATTGATTTTATACAGTTATTAAAAAATTTTTCGCAGAATAAAATTAAATTTTTATCTGATAATTCTGGTTTAACTTATGATCATAAAAGATTGATTGATTCTATTCCTGTTAGTCATTGGGATTTTGGTTTTTCAGAAATAGATGCTATTGCTATTGCGCAAAATCCTATTCAGATTGATATTCAATATGACAACCCCTCTGTTATTCATCCTAATACTTCTATGTCATTAGTTTCATATGTTGTTTTTAGAGCCAGGGAGAATTTATCAAAATCTAATATCGATGTTAGTCCAATTAATGAATTTATTAGAGAGGGTAATTATCAATCAGCTCTCATTTATGCCTGGAATCAAGGACAAAGAGAAGATGAGATTAATAGTTTTATTAATGAATGGAATAAAGCAAGAATAGTTTCGCACTAAACTCTATTAAGGCTATGTTTATTGGATTTCTTTCTTTTTTGGATAACACTATAGTGCTACTATAGGGTTAAGGTTTTTGTAGATTCAATAAAGATTTTCAAAATAATACTTGAAAATTTTGTATTAATGTATTATTGTTTTGTTTTATGACTATAAGAAAACCGCGTAATTTATCTATTTTGGGTAAACAATATAAAGCTTATGGTTCATCAGAGAATTATGATTATTGGAATCTTAACGAACGTCCGCTTAGATCTTCTGATTATCAAACTCCAAATGATCGACGACATCCAATTAGAAGTTTTTTAAAAAGACTATCGTCAAAATCTAGAAATCATCCAAGGTCAGAAAAACCAAAAAGGTCATTCGTGGATAAAGCCCAAATTATTTGGAAAAGATTTGCCCGACGAAGAAATTCTGGTAAAGCAAAGAATTAGCCTTATAATCTTCTCTATGCTCGCTCAAGCAAAACAAGATTTGCGTCTACAAGCAAAAGAAAAAATTCACGATCTAATTGCTGATCGTGATGATTTTTACAATCGTCAAACTCAGCTAATCGAAAAGATCGAACTTTCTAGTCTATTTAAAAAATCTCATACTATTCTTAGTTATTTTCCTCTTGATGATGAATTTGATCTTAGTTCGATGATCATCTCAAACCCACATAAACGCTGGGTTTTACCACGTCCTATCGGTAAAGGAATAATGCTTTTGTTTGAGGTGTTTGAATTGCATGAGCTTAAAGAAGCAAAATTCTCTTTAAAAGTACCGCCTGCTACTAATCCGCTGGTTCAGCCAAGTGAGATAGATTTAGTTATTATTCCAGCTCTTGGATTTGATACTGATGGTTATAGACTGGGACGCGGCGGTGGTTATTACGATAGATTATTAGCTAAGCTACCGAGTAAAACCCGTACTCTTGGAGTAATCCCAAAAGAGCTTATGCTTAGTTCTTTACCAAGACAAGAGCATGATAGACCTGTGGAAAAAATTATAACGATTTAACTTAAGCCTTAAAAAATCCTTGTTTCATCGCTTCTATTAAACCCTCATCGATATTACATTTGGT
>JBEAYS010000053.1:0-9308 GCA_041170505.1 Cyanobacteriota bacterium | reverse complement strand
TCTAATCCGGCAGTAAGAGCAGAAAAAGTCTTAGCGCTATAACCCTCACCATAAGCTAGACCTCTTTGAATAAGGGCAAGTACAGGTCTTGGAAGCCCATAAGCTGAGGTGGTGATAAACTGCTCAAATTTATCCATTCGTTCTTTTAATTTTTCTCTAGTCTCATCTGAACTTGCCTTAGAAGCTCGAATAGACATTACTGATGTATAAACATCAATAAAGTTATTAACTGTTTCTGATAAAGCCTTATCATCACCAGTTAAACTATGCTCTCTAATTTGACTAATCCAATCATAAAAATTCAAGTTTTGTCCGGATCTGACTACAGTTTTTGGCAGATCTCTATTGATTTGTTCAGCTTCATCAGCAGACAACCTAATAGTATCTAGAATAGTGTTAGTACCATCATTAACTGATCCCGTCTCCTTACTTAAACTAGTTATATCAGCCATTTCAAAACTAATCTGAGCCTTTACGTATTCACCTTGAAGACCGTGGGTCGATACATTATCTCCGTTAAGTATAGATTGGTTTAGTTTATCAATATTACTAAATAAACCAAGAGAAGATGCCGCACTAAATAGATGTGATGTATCTTGGTTTTTCATTACTTCTGATAAAGAAGGGTGTTGAGGATCATATACTCCATCTTTACCCATCATTAGTTTTACTAATTTTGCTACAGCGCCTAACTTGCCTTCAGCATCCCCAGATAAAAAATCTCTTAAAGCTGAGACTACTGAAGAGAAAGTACTACTTTTATTTTTTTGGACATTTCTGATATAAGATTTGTAACCAGTTGTTTCGATAAGCTCTTGTAACTTATCTTCTCGTCCAGCACTTGCATGACCAGCGATTAAAGTATCGAGTTGTTTTTTAATACCTCTATTATTTTGTACATGAGAATAAGAACCGCTTCTCAAATAATCCAGAAGTTTTTTGGGATTTTCTGATGGAGCTCCATCTTTACTAACGGATTTTAGCTCTTCTGTTAGTTGTTGGACTGTTACTCCACTAATGTTGCCAGATCTTCTTCTAGTTTCTATACCAGAATTTTCAATATCTGAACCAGTATTTTGACCTAAAAATTGACTTAACGCGATATGCATGTTTTTTCCTCTTTGGATTTTCTCTTCTATACAAGGTAAAAAGTCGATAATTATTTATATCTATTTTTACCTGTATGCTTTACATATTACCAATGTAAATATACATTTGTCAACCCTAAATTATTAATATTAATACAATTTTCGATTAAAATTTTTTAATATTAGCCTAAAATCTTCTTCCAGACTGGAACACAGGGGTTTACACTGGGTGTAAACCCGCAAAAATTTCAGCTTTAAGCTCTTAAGCGGATTGTATGATTAAAACTTCGTTTTTCAGAGAATCCTTAGGGAATTACCCACTCCTAGGGTTAGTAATTTTGAAATTGTGCTTAGACTCGAAAAATCTTCGATTTTTCTTGTGTTTTTTGTGTGTCGCTCAATCTACGCATCGACTTTGCCCGTGGAATTACTAACCCTTCTAGACATGTAAGAGTCGTCGATGCTTGTTGAGCTAAAACTTATTAATGGGAATTAAATCTTTATCAATTAGCTGTTTAAAACTGTTGTCGCATTGGTTGTAATCAACGATATCGACGCTAAATGGCAGATTTGATTCTTCGAGTTCGGTTTTGATTTTTATAAGGATTTTTCGGTCAAGAGGCGCTTTATAACAGAGGTCTAAGTCAGAAAATTTTCTGTTTGTATGTTTGGTACGCGAGCCAAAGGCAAAAAAATCTACGGAAGCCTGAGCAAGAATTTCTTGGATAATTTGCAGATGTTTTTTTTCTATGTCTATCATAATGTGGAAATCCGCTCCACTAGCTGAGATAGAAGGATTTGAAAATCATCCAGTTGTTCAAAAATACTTATTGCTACTGACTCGTTATAGGTATGGACTGTTAGGTTTCTGGTCTCATGGAATGCAAACCACTCTTCTGGATTGTCTATCAATCCTTGATCGGCAGATACCCTAAATACATCCTTCGGATTGAGTACTTCCCTTAATCCTTTTGCTTCTAGGATTCTTTTAAGAGTTTTCCAAGATAGTTCGTAGCACATCTCAAATAATTTAATCGCTCCAGTTCGATCGAGCTGGTCTTTAGTATTCAAAAGAGCGTGATCAAATTGCGATTGTACTTTTAGTAGGGGGGCAATATTTACCTTGCCTAGAATTATTCGTGCTTTATCCATTAATAGTATGATCCAAGCTAAATAAAGATTATACCCCAAGCATTGTTTGCTTAGGGTGCTTGCCTGTTTGAATTTTAGACTGGAACACAGGGGTTTACACTGGGTGTAAACCCGCAAAAAAAAATATCAGCTTTAAGCTTTTAGGCGGATTCCGCCTCAAAACTTCGTTTTTTAGCGAATCCTTAACCAAAAAATAACCCGCCCATGCGTAAATACACTTGCTGTTGTGAGGTTAAAATGGATCAAGATCCCATAGGATACACCATAGGTAAGACTATTCAATTTAGCGGTTTTGTTGATTTAAAAGACAAAATGGGTGGATCAATAGCCAAAATCTCGGCCGATTTTTCAGATCCACAAACCCAATTGGTTTTACAAAATAATTTTTTAGAAAGAACTAGGTCATCCAATGTTTTTGAAGCCAAAGGAAGCTCTGCCGTTTACGCTAATAACGAAACAGAAACAGGAGAACTTCACCAATGTAACCTTCCTAAAATCATGTCAGAAGTAGCACTTAAAGACGCTATGACCAGCGCGCCAGAAGAGTTTGGCTTAGGTGATATAGATTTTGGTTAAGCGGATTCCGCCACAAAACTTCGTTTTTCGGCAAATCCTTAAACAATATTTCATGTATAATAGGAATGTAACTCCTGTTTTGCATGAAATATATTAAACGAGACATAGAACCCTTATTACTAAAAGCTGTAAAGCAATTTCCAGCTGTAGTTCTTACTGGAGCTAGACAAACAGGAAAATCTACACTACTAAAAAAACTATTTCCCAATTTTAGTTATGCTAATTTAGACACCCTAAAATCCAAATCATACGCAAGTGAGGATCCCCAAGGCTTTTTAAATGATCATCCTTGTCCAGTGATAATTGATGAAATCCAGGAAGTTCCTGAGCTTCTAAGCTATATAAAAGAAAATATAGACTCCAAGCGAAATAAAAAAGGACAGTATCTTATTACTGGATCACAGCAATTTTCTTTGATGGAAGGAGTGCAAGAATCGCTTGCAGGTAGAGCCGCTATTATGGATCTGGCGGGATTTTCTATGCATGAAACTCAGTCTTTGATAAAATCTCCTACTTGGCCGGAGATTGTTCTAAAAGGCTCTTATCCAGAGCTTTGTGTAAATCCTAAAATTGATAAAGAACTCTGGTATTCTTCATACATTAAAACTGTTATTAATAGAGACATAGCTAAGCATATTAAAGAAGCTAATCTGTTTACATACGAAAAATTTATCATTCTGCTTGCTGCCAGGATAAGTCAGGAGATAAATTACTCTGACATTAGCAAAGAACTTGGCGTAGATTATAAAACTATTCAGACTTGGATTTATTTTTTGCAAAGATCACAGATTATTTTTTTTATACAACCTTATTTTAAAAACTTGGGAAAGCGTCTTACCAAAAAACCAAAATTATATTTTTATGATTCTGGATTAGTAGCATATCTCACTGGACATACGGCTTTTGAACAAATTAAAAATGGATCAATGTCTGGTGCTTTTTTTGAGAACTTAGTTATGTCAGAATTTATTAAACAGAATTTTACTTTAGCTCATCAAAAACATTTTTGTTTTTATAGAGACAGCAATAAACTAGAAGTAGATCTGATTATTGATGAGCCCTCGAGCGTTAGAATTATAGAAATCAAATCAACGGCAACTCCAAGAATCGATCATACTAAAAACCTAATAAAATTAAATGAAATTATTGGAGCCGATTGTAAGATGTTTTTAATTAGCACCAGTCAAGATCAATCAAAACCAAAAGGAGTTAAATACCTCAATTTTAAAGAATTAGATCTGGCAAGCTTATAGCAACTAAAAATAAAAGTGTTAGCCTGACTAAATCACAACTTTGATGATTTTTTTAATTAGCTTGATGTGGTTATCCATGCGACTTAGAATATCTTCTGCTATTTCGTTTTTGTATGTATGAGAAGTTAGATTTCTATCTTTTATCATTTGCAGGCTCTGTTCAGTTTCTTCAATGCTAAGTAGATTTACTTTTAGTGCCTCTCTAAAAACACAAGCCGGCGAGCTTGGTAAATCTGCAATCAAAAACTTTACTTGAATATATTCCCTGAGATATTTCCAGAGAAGTTCGACTGTGTATTCAAATCTCTGTATAACACTATCTTGATTTATTTGTTTTAGATCTAGATTATTTGAGAGGCTAAGTTTATCAAGCTCTACAGTAAAGTATCTATAAGCCAGTTCCAAAGATTGAAAAGCGGAATTTAAATTTTGCAATTTATAACTTAACTTATCCATGTAGTAAAATCCCTTCTCTGTTTATTGATTGTTTTAGAACATCACTAGCTTTTTCGATATCCACAAAATCAATCTTAAATGGAATCGTGGATTGCTCTAGATCCTCAATTAATAAAAAAAATAGTTTGTCTTTATGAGCATTATTAGAAATATTAATAGCTAAATCAATATCTGAGTGTAGATCTTCATCACCTCTTGCTCTAGATCCATATAAATAGAGCTTATAATCCTCACCCAAACGACTAGAGCAAATATCCAAAATTTGTTTTTTGTATTTATCTTCTAGCATAATTAAAGATTATAGCTTGAAATACTGCTAGCAAATTTACGCAAATAACGTCATAATATTAGTGTTGGACGATATTTTACAATACAAATTTTTTGATCAGCTAAAATCCATCCCCTGCGTGGAAGCTATATATCTTTTTGGATCCAGAGCCAGACGCGAAAACAGAAAAAGATCGGATATTGATATTGCCATTAACTGCCCCTCAGCTAGTGATAAAGACTGGAATCAAATACTGGATATAATTGAATCAGCTGATACTTTACTAAAAATTGATTGTGTCAGATTAGATCAATTAAGCGACGCAAACAGTCTAAAAGCTAATATTCTTCAAGAGAGTAAAACTATTTATAAAAAGCATGCAGGATAAACAATTAGATTCATTTATAGCACTGGGTAAAGCACTTACTCGACTTCAAGAGGCACTCGCAGAGAATCCCGAAAAAAATTCATTAGCTATTGATGCAACGATCCAAAGATTTGAATTTTGTATCGAGCTTTTTTGGAAAGTACTAAAAAAATTTTTACAAGAAGAAGGATCCCAAGCCAAATCCCCAAAAGAAGCTCTGCAAGAGGCTTTCCAGCTAGAATGGATACATGACGAACAGTTATGGCTCACGATGTTAGCTGATAGAAACTCGACATCCCATACTTATAACGAAGAGCTTGCCCTGAAAATATACTCACATATTCATAATTACTATCAAAAAATGAATGAAGTATATCAAAACTTCGTTTTCAGCGAATCCTTAAATAAAAAAAATCCTTAACTCAATCGCGCCCGATACATAAAAAACACAAAAGCAAAAAACGCAAGTATAAAATTCGGCATCCAGACAGCAAGCTCAGGAGCCACACGCCCAGAGTATCCCAGCGATTCAAACATAGTCTGAGACATATAAAAAACAAACACAATCAATCCAATAGCAATATATCCCCAATTCACCACGCGCCTACGCCCGACTATCCCCAAGACCGCACCAATAACAGCAAGTAAGACACAAGAGAGCGGGTAAGAATACTTGTTATAGTATTTGGTCTTAAGTTCGTTTAGTTTATCAGAATCAATTCCTTGCTTTTCGTGGAGCATAATAAATTTATATAAGCTATAAAAATTCATATCGCGCACATTAGATATTTTTGCAAGAATTTCATTAGGGTTAATACTGCTTGGTATGAGAGTTTGCTGAAACTCCGAAACCAAATGAGTAGTTTTACCTGGTTGAGTAGCGCTCGCAGATTGATTTTCATCGGTTTTAAGATAGCTACTAGTACCGCTTGTTAGCACCCAGCCTCCTTGCTCAGGCTGCCAGCGCCCTTGCTTAGCGGAATGTATCATCGTAGAGCCTCTAGTCGAAAAATCTAGAATAACAATATCTCTAAGAATTTCGTCTTTTATTTTTTTGACATAAAAAATCCTTTTTATATCGCCGTCAGAATCTTTTTCAAAATAGCTAAAACCGTTTTGAGATTTGGTGTTTATAGGATCTTCATAAAGAGCGAGCATATAAACTTTTTGGGCAAAGGGATTAGTAAAAGGCACTACAAACTCACTAATAGAGAAGCTTACAAGCGAGCCAAGTAATCCAAGTATCATCACCGGCTTAATTAATCTGACCATGCTAAGACCAGCAGAGCGCATAGCAATAATCTCAGATTGAGCAGAAAGTTTTTGGAAGCTCAAAAAAGTCGCCAGTAAAATACTAATAGGAATTGTAATAGCGAGGATTTGGGGGATTTCTAGTCCTAAGATCACAAACCCTGTCATAAAGGACGCTCCAGACTTAGCAAGTAGTTTAAATACTTCTTTAAACTTATCGATACCCAACCAAACACCAGTTATTATGCCAGCGCCGCTAACAAAAGGTAACCAAGTTTCTGAGATTATATATTTATCGAGTCGCTGAAGCAAGTGATTGAGAGCCTTTTAGAGCTTCTTGTAAAGATTTAATTGCCGCCAATTGCTCGATTTCAGACTCAAGACGGTTTACAAATTTACCTACGCCTACTCCGCTAGCACCCGCAGCGATAGCCAGTTTTACGGTATCAGGAGTCAATCCAGACGCTGTAAGCACATAAGCGCTAGAAACATGCTTCGCTATTTCAATAGTGTTAGCGAGTGTTAAGCTTGCTTTTTCGATCTGACCAAGAGCTGATGGAGACTTAGCTGTAACTAAAGACGCACCTTCTGTTTGGATGATATCGACACCCATTTGATCAAGCTTCTCGGCTAGCTTAACTTGCTCGTGCACGCTTAAATGACCTGGAATAGTGATAGAGACCAAGACTGATTTTTTGAAATTCATAATTTCTTGAGCCCATTCAAGTACTTGCTCGGAGCTTGGGTAAATTCCCTGGATATGAAGAGCTTCGTAATTACCAAGCTCAATTAGATCTACTCCAAGATCTTGAGCGGCTTTGAGCTGGGCGGGCACGATTGAAGATACCATTAGAGCTGTGTCTTTGACGATTTCAAGAGCCGAGCGGATGATATCTGGGTCAGCTGAGATATCTACACAGCTAACTGAGCACTGTTCAGAGACTTTTACTAATTGTAAAACCTTAGATTTATTAAAATTATCAATACCAGCTATTGTTTTTAGAGCGGTTTTTGAGTTTAATTGAGCTAATAACTTAGAAATTCTGTTCATAAACTACTATTATACCCATATTTCCAAAAATCTAACAAATAGCGTTTTTGGGGCTTAACCGGGTATTAACCTAAAAATCCTAATTTATATTAGCCAGGAGAGGGCGTAATACCTATTTATGGGTGATTTGAGCATAGATCAAATAAAAGCAAGAGCAAATCAGGCCCGCGATTTGTTTGGTATGTATATCGATTACTTAGTTAATGCCGGAGATAAAAGAAAAGCAAGAGACACTGAAATAAACATATTTAATTTAAATGATGAATATTTGGATAACAAAATTGATGAAATAGAAGGAGGAAAAATCAAATCAGGAATTAATGCTGTAAATCTTAACTTCTTGATAGACAACAAAATTATTACTTATAACAATATTACAAAAAGTTTTAGTGTTGGCAGTGGTGTAATAGATGTAAATAATGATGGGAAAAGAGACGGTAAGGACATACTAGCTCTAAAATATGTACTTAATTATCAAGGAGACGGTCTTGTTAGTCTGGAAGGTATACTTGGTGCCGCTGGCAATCCAGATAAACTGACAGAGTTTTATGTAAAGAAATGGGCTAATGAAAGAGGCATGACCGAAGGGACCCAGGAGTTTACTGCTTTTTATAACAAATTTTATAATCTTTACAAAAATTCAAAGCCTAAATTAGACATTCCCAGCTTACAAAAGATACTCAGGATGTATGATTTAGGTCTTGGACAAGAAAATATAAATGATATAGATGCTTATATACCAGCGATTTTTGCAGACATACCTTTTAGTGTTGTAATAAATTTGTTTCGATTTGAGAATTCTGATATTTTTGATGTAACACCAGCCCAAAAATCAGCAAAAAGAAATTCATACATTAGTATTTTATCAGGAACAAACGTGGAGCTCAAAAGGGTTCTATCAGATGCACTCACAAGAAAAATAGTACCAATATCTGGCAAAGAATTAAAGGTTAGCACTCTGGATGAGGTCTTAAATATAGTCGGCGATGAAGTTAAAACCAATCAATTTATTATTAATCAATGGGCAGATCAAAATCAACTTAGTGGTGATGAAAGAAATATATTTGTAAATAAATTTTTCAATACCTTCTTTAAAGCAGGAGGTAAAAATGGATTGAAATTACCGGAGCTAAAAGCCTTAAAAGAAATTTATGAAGATTATAAAAAAGTTCCGGGCACAGTAATTGATATAAATAAGCTCGATATATATGCTGACGGAATAAAAAAAAATATTCCCTTAGCTTCACTTCGTTTAATTCATAAATTTGAAAAAACTTCGGCTTTTAATCTTACTGGAATAGCACGTGAGAATGAAATAAATAAGTACTTTGAAATACTTACTAAAAAAAATCAAGAGGTTCAGTCTTATTTATTGCAAGCTCTAAGATTTAATGTAATTCCATTTTCAAAAGAACCAGTTACGCTTGAAAATTTGAGAACTTTTGTGGATAAAATTTCTCAAAAAGAAGGAATTATAGAGCTTAATATTGATAGTTGGGCGCGAGAAAGAAATTTTATAAATCTAACAAGTTCTATAAATGATGATTATGATTTGTTTTTTAATAAATTTAAAGAATATGCTGGTCGAGGTATTACAATACCTCAATTAAAAGATTTGGTAAAAATTTTTGATCAAGCCAAACTTAATATTCGAGAAATAAATAAACTAGATATTTATGCAACTGGAATTAAAAAAGATATAAAAACAAAACATTTAATGAATTTATTAAAGTTTGAAATGAGCTCAGACTTTGAAGTTCCTCAAAACCAAAGAGATATAGAGTTAAATAAGTTTATAAATATTTTAAAAGATGGTACCAATAACGAAAAAGATATTCTAGAAAGA
>JBEAYS010000052.1:0-4636 GCA_041170505.1 Cyanobacteriota bacterium | reverse complement strand
CTTATATTTTCTTCACATTTCTGGGATTAAAATGTTATAATAGATTTACCGATTCGTGTTGGATAGTAGCATAAATATTAGCGATATTTGGTCGAGAGTAGGGGCACTTTCTAAAACTAATATTGGAAGAAAATTTTTTGGAATTATTGCACAACCAGTATTTGTAAAATTACAAGATTTGGAATATAAAAAACTCGCTCAAGAAGATGATGATATAGAGCCCGTAGATCCGCCTTCTGGCTGGAATTCATTTAAAGACGGTTTTTTTAATAATTTTTCTTGGGGAGATATGTTTAGCACATTTGGTGCTGTTTTATTGGTGGCTCATAATAAACTTTTCAAAAGCTCAGGTGAGAAATCAGGGTTTGTAGAAAACATATTGAAGAACTTTGCCTTGATAACTACTTTTGGCGGAGCTAGTTCTGCGATGTTTGGTCGTATGTTCGATATGCATCGCAAAGTCGCTCTGGGAGATAAATACGCTGAAGCCAAATTATCATCAGCCGAAAAAAAAGGTAAAAAAATATTTATAGAATATTCTAATGAAAAGATTTCTGATCTTATAAATGAGTCTAAAAAATTAGATCGTATCTTAGTCTACAAGGAAGGTTTACGAGAGATGATACTAGAGAGGTACGAAAAAGAAGATATTGGTGGTTTATTTGATGGCCCCCCCGGTACAGGTAAGACAGAGGGAGTAAAATGTATTCTTGGTAAATGGGCTAAAAAAAATCTAGCACAAGGTATTCAGCCTGTTATTGCTGAACTAAATTTAGCAGAGTTTGATGATTACCTAAAAGAAACCCACCAAAAAACAGCTGAATTAATAGAGGGTGCTCAAGCTATTGCTGGTTTTGGTACAGGGCAACAAGCTTCAATCACTCATGGCGACGGTCTTTTGATCTTAGAATTATTGATAAAGAAAATTCAAAAGCTTATTAATAGAGTAAATCGTCACAATCAGACCAATTCCCAAAAACAAAAGTTGGCTGTTTTTATTGATGAGTTTGATAAAATTTTTGATCCTCGTAGTCTAAAAGGCTGTGATAAGCTTCGTTTGAAAAATTTGATTCTACAATTTAATGAGCTTTTTGTAAAATCTAATATTTTACTTACGAGTAATACTTCTTTAGAAAAAATGATTTCAGAAATTAAAGCTCAGCTAAAATCTAATGATGGCGATGATGCTCAAGAGATTTGGAAACCAATGTACGACAGGATTGCATCAAAAAATCGTTCGCGCATTGAAAACCCTGGTGCCCGCCAACAAGCTGAGATAGTAGCTTCCCGATTAATCAAGAACTTTATGAATAATCTTGATTTGGCTAGTTTTGGTATCACTCAACTACCTAGTGATAATTTTGAGCAATCGCGCGAGCTGTTGGCAAAACCCTTAGAACTTGTTTTTAATAAACTCAAAATTAATTTAAATGGTAGGCATTTGGGTTATGCTTGTGATGATTTGACTAGCATGCTTTTGGGGCGAGCTCGGGAGTTAAAGTCCCAAAATGCAATCTCTGATAAGGATTGGGAAGAAATGACAACTGAAGAAAAAATCTCACGTACAAAAGCAAAAATAGATCTTAAATTAGTTGCTCTAACTCTTGCTTCAAAAGCTTTTAACGACAGAAGCGCACTAATTGCCCAAGAAGATGCCCGCCACAATAAACAAGAACCAGCAGATAAAGATCCAAATCACCGTTTAATTAGCTCTATACTAAGGACTGCAAATGACTTAGTTAATAAAAACCATAACGTCCGCCCAGAAGAAATTATAAGTACCCTACACAAAAACTATAATCAAGTTTCTGTGTGAGCGTGATTCTGACAGGGATAATAAGGTTTGGTCTGATGAAAAAAATTGTCATTTTCTTGACCAAATATTTTTCTAATTTCTTGATACATTGTTAACAGCCAGTCATGAAGTTCAAAAAACAACTGTTGAAATCTTATATCTTTATTATCGTTTGTGGTTACTAGTGATGATTTAAATTGTGATAAATTGGGACTAACTTTATCCTTTGCACCCTTTTTAGATTTCTCAATAAATTCTGCAATTTCTATTAATTGATTGATTCTAACATTAGTAGTATTACAAGTTACAATTCGCGACATCACGTCATGTAATACCACCAAGAGGGAGGATTTAGCTGAATTTTTTTTAATATTTCAATTAAGGATTCGCTAAAAACGAAGTTTTTCAGCGGAATCCTTAAACAGCAATCATCCCATGCACCTCACGATCAAGGATTTTTTTAAACTTATTATCTTTGTCTACGAGAATAACGCAGGGTTTGTGGTTTTTAAATTCTTCTTCGTTAAGCTGGACATAAGAGCAGATTATGACTAGATCGCCCTTGGAGACCAAGTGAGCCGCAGCTCCGTTAATACCGATAATACCCGAACCGCGCTCGCCTTCTATAACATAGGTCGTAAGACGGTTACCATTAGTGATATCTAGCACTTGCACTTGCTCGTTTTCGTGAAGACCAGAAATATCTAGTAAATCCTTATCAATAGTGATACTGCCGACATAGTTCAAATCACACTGAGTGACTGTGGCCCTATGGATTTTGGAGTTCAGAACTGTTCTTAGCATTTTCTTGCTCTTCTAATAATTTTAACTCTTGTTGTTTCTTTTTGATTTTAGCCTTATCAGCGCCCGGATTGATATATATTATGACAGATCTGCCCATCATTTTATCAGGACCGCCATCAGCAGTACCATATTCGATCATGTCATCGATAAATCTAGCAGCTAGGGATTTTGCTAAATCCACGTGCTGAATTTCTCTGCCGCGAAGAGTAATATTAAGCTTAACGCGCTTATCTTTTTCTAAAAACTTAATGCTTTGATTGACGCGGGTATTATAGTCCCCGATATCAATGTTATAGCTCATCTTGATTTCTTTGGTTTCGTTACTCTGTTTTTTCTTGCCAGTTTTTTCTTTTTTACTTTGCTGGAATTTATACTTACCGTAATCGACGATTCTTGCGATCGGAACATCTGTTTTATCTGAAACGACAAACAGATCCAATTCCGCTTCCTGAGCGAGCTTGAGAGCTGATTCCTTACTCATTTCACCGAGATTATTACCGTCTTGGTCTATTACTCTTAGAACTCTTGCCCTGATATGTTCGTTAATGGGGATATTAACCCTTGGCCGTCTATTTCTAAATCCTGATCTATCTTGTTGTTGGTTATACATTAAATGGAATTATTCTTCCTTATGAATTCTACCCTAAATATCGCAGTTTTATGCAATTTTTGACTTTTCACTGTGAGAAATTTTTAGAATCAATTGACTGCAAGCAAGCAAACCTTCACAAGAAGCAATATTCTTGCCCGCTATATCAAAACCAGTGCCGTGGTCCACACTTAAGCGCAGATAAGGCAAACCAGCCGTCATATTAACAGCTCTATAACCGCCCAGACCTTTAATAAGCGGCAAGATTTGATCATGATAAGCCGCCACAAAAAGATCGTATTGCTGAACGCGTCTATTTAGATAATTTTGTCCGGCGGATGCAAAAAGCGCATCTGCAGAAAAAGGACCGCTAATGGTTGCGGTGTTTTTAGTCGAAAAATTATTAAGCATGCGCTGAATAAACTCAGTCTCTTCTTTACCGATAATACCGTTCTCACCGGCGTGGGGATTGAGTCCGGCAACAGCGATCTTGGGCTTAGTGATATTAAAAATTTCGTTCATGGCAAGGGTGGAGTTCTCTAATACCCTTGGCAAGCGCTTCTTGAGGTTATCGCTGACTTGATTAATCGCTATGTGCCGCGTAGCAAGAACCACACGAAAATCATCCAGCACAAAAATCATTTCGATATCATCGCTATTAAGATCATTGATACTGGCCAGTAATTCAGTCTGTCCCGAAAAATTTAGACCTGCCATCCAGAGCGACTCCTTCGAAACAGGACCGGTAACGAGATAATCGATAAGGTTTTGTTTAAATAAAAAATCTGCTTTTTTTAAAGTGTGATAACAATGCTCCCCGCAAAACCCCGATGCCTGCCCGAGTTTGATCTTCAAGAGTACTTGGTTATAGGCTTTTAGATCATCTATTAAAACAATATTGAAATTGGGATTATTTTGAAAGTTTTGCTGAAATTTAAAAAATATCTCAGGACCTATACCTGCTGGGTCACCTAGCGTAAAGCCTATATTTATTGGGCTTGTAAGAGTCATAAATTTATTTTAGCAAATTCAGAATTCACAAATATGATAGAATATTTTTTCTATGAGTATCGGAGCACAAACAATAATCGTCGGCAGAAATATCGAAGTTACAGAACCTATTAAGGACTATGTAGAATCAAAAGTAGCCAGAATCCATAAGCATTTTGACTCGATTATCCAAAACCATGATATCCATGTGGTTTTATCGGTGCTAAAAAACCGCAAGGGCGGCAACCAAAAAGTAGAAATCACTATTAACCTTAAGGGCGGACACGTTATTAGATGTCATTCATCAGAAGAAAATGTTTACGCTAGTATCGATACAGTTATCGATAAAATCGAAGCGCAACTCCGCAAATACAAAACCAAAATCTACAGCAAAATCCACAGCGGCAAAAGCGTAAAAGAATATGGTATCCCCGAAGAAATAGTCAATAACAGGGTTC
>JBEAYS010000051.1:0-2674 GCA_041170505.1 Cyanobacteriota bacterium | reverse complement strand
ACCACCGCTAATCCAAAAACGACAAATCCAAGCCTTTTTGCTTAGAGTAGATGACCTTGCCGGTGCGCTTGATTTCTTGAATAAAGCCGGGGTCGATAAACTCTTCTTGATAATAAAGCTTTGGCGAAAAAGAAAATAGCTGTAAATCTGGATCGAAAAATTTTGTTTTTTCTTTTATAGTGCGAGTATTACAAAACGCACTAGAGCTAGTTAAATCTGGTGATACTAGAGCCAGATCAATATCACTATAGTCATTTGCTTGCCCCTTTGCATAAGAACCAAACAAAACAAGCTCATCAAGACTAAAACTTTTTGAAACATTTTCAAAAAAGAGTTTTAGAAATTTTTTTAATTCTAGGTTATTTTTTTTCGAGCCATTTGAAAATCCTCTCTGTTTCATTAATAATTTTTGAACTAGTTTCAAAATTATATTTTTTCAAGTTCATCAAAATCATCGGGATATCTTGTAGGAATATAACTATCAGATAGTTCGTCTAGAAATGCTTTTATATCTTCTTGTAAATTATTAATCAGAGCCTCACCAGCTAGCTTTAGAAGATTATGAACTCTTGACGGGATTTGACCTTGTTCTATAATTAAAGCCTTTAGTAATTTTTCTAGCGCAGAGTGAGATTTTTCTATACTTAAAATATAATTCCCAATGGTCAAATTATCTTTTGCATATTTAAGATCTCTTTTTGCAATTTTTAACCAATTTTCAGTAGATTTTTTCATCGCAAAATTCTAGTTTTTAGCCTGCGCAAGTAGCTGGGCTTCGGCTTCTTGCTCGGCGCGCAACTCTTCAAAACATTCAATTGCGATGGGGAACTTAGATTTTACTAACTCAAGTGAGGCGTGCGCGTATTGCTGGATCTCCCACTGAGCGTCTTTTGGGGCGCGCAGGTAATACCAGTGCATAAAGTTACGCAGATTAACAGTAGTAATAAACTCCGTATGCGAGCCCACAGGAAGCACTCCGCGAGCTTGTTCTCTGCAGACCCCGAGCTCTAGAAGTTTGTTATAAGCTGTTAGAGCTGATTGCGCGGCTTGCAAGTAAACCTCGCTTGCTATTGCTTGATCGATTTCGCTCTCACCGGCTGACTCGCTGGCTTGCTTGTTTTTTTCGGCTTGCTTGCGAAACTCATCTGGCTTATAAATGGTATTGTCGAAGACGGTATAACGAGCTGAAATCTCATTAAAAACCCAGCAACGATGCTTCATCCATTGGCGCGCGATATAGATAGGACACTTAACGCGGAACTTAAGAGAGTTCTGCTCAAAAGGCGTCCAGTGCTTATGCTTAGCAAGGTACTTGATAAGTTTTTTGTCGCGGGGCTCGAGGGCGGGCGACTCGGACGCGTACGAAACGCGGGCGGCATTAACGATGCTTAGATCATCTCCCATACTATCGAGTAATTCCATAGACCCCAAAATCCCCATCTCCGCAAGAAGGGGGTTATTAGGGTTTATAGTAAAAATAGGTTTATTGTCTTTTATTATCGAAGCAGAATGTGCCATAAGATAAGATTTTAGCAGGGATTAGAGCTTAATAAGTTAAAAATCCTTAAGGCAAAAAATCGAAGGTCAGAATCTAGTACAAAACACTTTATAGCAAACTGCTCTATATTGTTCTGTAAATAACATTTAAGGATTCTTATGGTTGACTGTAAATTTCACAAGAGGGATTTAGCGGTAATAACTTTATTAGCAATTAACCCAACCCCTATCTAGTAATTTAGATTAAAACAAACTCTAGTTTTAATTATAAAAAGTTTTGTTATTGGTTATTTTTATGATCCTGCTGATCTTCTTATTTCGGCGATTTTATCCCGAATAGCTTGTTTTTGAGCGACTGATAATTCACCTATTTTATTTGTGCCATCACGCTCTGCTTTTCTATCAAGTGCCTCAGCGGCTGGTTTACCTATTTCCCTAACTATATCAGAATCTTCTGATAGTTTTTTTGTTCTTGGTGCTGCTGCTGGTGGTGTTTCTGCTGTTTCTGTTTCTGTTCCTGCTGGTTCTGTTTCTGTTTCTGTTTCTGTTTCTGTTCCTGCTGTTTCTGTTTCTGTTTCTGTTTCTGTTCCTGCTGCTGGTGTTTCTGTTTCTGTTCCTGCTGCTCCTTTGCTTTCATCTAGTAACTTGAACAAACCGTCAATACCTCTAAGAACATTGCCCAACTTGTTAGAACTTAAAAAGGAAGAATATGTACTCAATCGAAGTACACTTTTATCTGGTTGTAAAGAGTTTAAAACAGGAAACAATAATTCTAAAATTTCATTCTTTTCAGTATCAATTAGTTTTCTTGAACCCGATGAGACTTTTTTTTGTATCTCGTAATCTTTTACAAGATTTTGTGCTTCGGTTAATTTTGTTGATAAATTAAGATTGTTCATAATAATTATATCCTAACACATAAATAGTCAATCGTCAATACTTTTTGACAAGATTAAAGATATTTTATCTTGATTCTTTAAACAGGATAGATTCTAATAACGAATATATTGATTATTAAAAGATTTTTGGAGAGATTTTTAGCTCTTGGAAGTATAAACTCCTAGGGTTAGTAATTTTAAAATTGTGCTTAGACTCGAAAAATCTTCGATTTTTCTCGTATTTTTTGTGTGTCGCTCAATCTACGCATCGACTTTGCCCGTGGAATTACTAACCCTTC
>JBEAYS010000050.1:0-10269 GCA_041170505.1 Cyanobacteriota bacterium | reverse complement strand
CCATTAAACCAGTGAATAATAGTAACAAAGACCAAACATTCGTGAACCGGGAAGAACATCATAAGTATGGGCATCATTAATATAGATGTCCCAAATCCTGTTATTGTACCGATAACACTGGTGCTAAAAATTAAAGCTAAAATGCCAAGCATCTAAATTAGGCACTTACTTTTGTTACTTCAGCCATTCGTGCAACATTCTTGCGTACAGATTCAGCTGAAGCTTGCAGAGCTTGTAACTCAATCTCGGTGAGGTTTAGCTTGATTATATCTTCTACTCCATTAGCACCAAGCTTGGCAGGTACTCCCACAAAAACTCCATCAATACCGTATTGGCCACTTAAATAGCAAGATGCTAGTAAAATTTGTTTTTTGTCGTAAAGTATAGCTTCTATCATTTCGACAGCACTTGATGCTGGTGCATAAAAAGCAGAACCTGTGCCTAGAAGATTTACGATTTCTATTCCACCCTTTTGAGTGCGTTCAACAATTTGCTTAACTTTATCGGCTGAAAGTAGCTCAGTGAGGGGCACACCCGCTACAGTAGTATAACGTGTAATAGGTACCATGTCATCACCGTGTCCACCAAGAACACAAGGTTGAACATTCTTGATAGAAACATTTAGAGCTTCCGCAATAAAAAAAGCCATTCTAGAACTATCTAGAACTCCTGCCATTCCTATGATTTTATTAGTAGGAACTCCTTTCTGTGACAGGATTTGATAAGTTAATTGAGTCATGGCATCAACAGGATTTGAGACAATAATATAAATTGCATTAGGAGAATATTTGTAAGCATTTTCGATACAAGAGGTTACTATTTCAGCATTTTTAATAAGTAAATCATCGCGGCTCATTCCAGGCTTACGAGCCAATCCAGCAGTCATAAGCACTACATCAGAGTCTTTGGTAATTGAATAATCATCACTGCCATAAATCATTCTGTCGTGCAATTCAACAGGTCTTGCTTCCATTAAATCAAGAGCCTTACCTCCAGCAACACCACCCATAATATCTACAAGTGCGACATTTGCGATATTTTTTTCTGCAAGTCTTTGAGCTGATGTAGCTCCCACATTACCTGCACCAATAACTGTTACTTTTGCTTGTTTCATATTTTAAATTCTAGCACTAAGAGTTACAATTACCAATTCTTGATCCGTCATAATAAAGATTAAAGATCCACTGAAAATTGCGTCTTCGACGATTTTTTAGCCCTGAGCCAAGAAGGGATCTTGGCTCAGGGAGTGGATCCTTAATTGAAAAACTCGTTTTGAGACATAATCGGCTTAATCAATAATATTAAAGTGCCCAATATTAGGCTTCATTTGGTAAGTCTATAAGATTTGTGCAAAAACTGGGTAAAATATATTTATGGAAGACTTACTTTTTAATCAAATAAAAAGTTACCCAAAAGCTGACCTACATATACACTTAGATGGCTCAATTAGATTAGCTTCATTAATTGAGTTTGCTAAACTCCGTAAAATTTACTTACCTTCATATACCGAAGATGGTTTAAGAAATTTAGTTTTTAAGGATAATTACAAAGATCTGCCAGATTATTTGCAGGGTTTTCAATACACTTGCGCTGTAATGCAGGATTTAGAAGTGCTCGAAACATGCGCGTATGAGTTTGCATGGGATTGTTTTAATGATGGCGTTATTTATGTAGAGCCTCGATACTCACCTGATTTACTCAAAGGATCTAAACTAAAAGCTTACGAGATAATAATTGCTATAGATAAAGGTCTCAAGCGCGCTAAGCAAGAAATCAATCTTCTTATTAACAAAAAAAACCAAGCTTTAATTCTTGAATTTGGACCCGATGTACCTCTTCATCCAGAATTTATCTATTCTCATATTATTTGTTGTATGCGAATGTGGGATCCTAGAGACTCTGTAGAGACGGTTAATTCAGCACTGCTCACAAAAGAAAAACATTCCATTCCTATTATGGGTATTGATCTTGCTGGTCCTGAAGATGGATTTCCAGCAGTGGATCATCAAGAGGCTTTTTTAAGAGCTCACCAAAACTTTTTATATAAGACTGTTCACGCTGGTGAAGCATATGGCCCTGCTAGTATTTTTCAAGCCCTGACTTATCTGCATGCAGATCGTATAGGTCATGGTTTCCATCTTTTTAGCAAGCATTTACTTTTTACTAAAGATCCTTCAAGTGCTGAATTGTATATAAATAATTTGGTACAATACATAGCGGAAAGACGGATCACGCTTGAAGTCTGCTTGACCAGTAATCTTCAGACCATGCCTAATCTATTTAACGATCCAAGTAGGCATAGCTTGCCACTTATGCTCGAACATGGCTTGAGTACAGCAATTTGCACCGATAATACCTTGGTTTCGAATACTACTGTCTCAAAAGAATTGGCTCTTGCTGTTAAAACTTTTAATCTGAGTAATAAACAACTAAAGAAGCTTATAATGTATGGAATTAAGCGCGGATTTTTTCCAGGTTCCTATTTGGCAAAGAAAAATTACATTGATATTTGTTCTAAGTATTATGATTTTTTAGCTTTGAAATTTTCCTAGCAAATTTTTCTTTGATTTTTTGAAATTGTGGATCTTGAGCCAAATTGTTTTTTTCTAATGGGTCTATATCTCTTTTGTAGAGCTCTTCAGCACCGCTATAGTATCTAATATAGGTCCATTTGTTTGATCTGATTGCATGATTATTAAAACCTTGCGTAGTAATTATAGAATCATCTTTATAAAAATAAGGAAACAAAATAGCTGTCTTAAGACTTCGTCCATCGAAACTATTTTTTTCTTTTAGTTTACAAATTTCAACTAAGGTTGGATATATATCAAGTAAGCTTACAGGTTTTAGAAAAGATTTGCCTTTGAATCCTGGAACATAAATCAATAGCGGTACATGTGATGATTCCTTCCAAAGAGTTTTTTTTCTCATCAAACATTTCTCTGATAGATGAAAACCATGATCACTTGAAAAAACAATTATCGTGTTATTCATTAATTTATTTATTTTCAAGGATTCAATTAAAGAGCCTATTTGCGCATCCAAGAAGCTTATACTAGATAGATATGCTCTTATTCCCTGCTCTGCTTTTTGTTCATAAATTTTATTTTGCATGTCCTGAATATGCAAAATATAACTTAAAGAAATTTTTGGGTCGAGATCAATGAGATCATTGCAATTACTTTTGAAATCTATATTTAGCTCGCTAGTGTTTAATTCATGATATTTGGGGGGCACTATCCAAGGTAAATGAGGAGATTCATAACCAATCATCATAAAAAAAGGTTTTTTGTGTTTAAGCCCCAGAAAGTTTTTTGCCCACTGGGTTTTACGAGCATCACTTAAAGCATCCTCTGATTTATTCCACATCCTCCAGTTAGGATTTATGCGATCATCTTGTGTATCATCTGCTGATTTGGTTTCATAAAATTCATCAAAATATTTAATACTATTATTCCCCCAATGGAAAATCTTGCCCGTACCCACCGTTAGATAGTTATTTTTTCTAAATGTATCCATCAAAACAGGAAGTTTGAGTTTTTGGATAGCTTGTTGGGAGGCTTGGGCTGGATAAAGCTCGTATACACCGGTATTAAAAGGCTGTCGAGAACTGAGTATCGCCAATCTAGAGGGATTGCAAATAGTTGCAGGCGCATGAGCATCTTTAAAATTCGTACTCAAGCTTGCAAGAGCATTGAGATGTGGAGTATATGCCTTATACGGCTCATCCAAGAATCCAACTTTATCATTTAAGTCATCTGCCAAAATAAATATTACATTTGGAGCTGTTTTGAAATTTGGTTTTGAGTAATGGAAAAACCCTAAAACACCAAATAACATAAAAATCAAAAGCAAAATTTTATAAAATATTGGTCGGCAAAAGTTCATACTGATAATCATATAGCAATGATAAAATTAAGTTGATGGCCATATATTTAGATAATGCCGCAACAACTCCTCTTGATCCGGAAGTGCTAGATACTTTGATGACTGTTACTAAAGATTTTTTTGCAAATCCAAGTAGTATTCATGATCTGGGTTTTAAGTCACTAGCTCTTTTAAAAACCTGCAGAAAAAATTTTTCTTCATTCATAAATGTCCAACCTGACGAAATTGTTTTCACCAGCGGAGCCACCGAATCCAACAATGCTGTCTTTGATATGTTAGATTATGATTTGATCATTACCAGCCCTACAGAGCATGCTTCTGTAATTGAGCCCTCCAAAGCCAGCACCAAACCAATTATCTGGCTAAATCCAAGTAGTGAAGGATTTATAAATCTAGATGAAATTCATGCACATCTAAAACAAAATCGCTCTTCTAAGATTCTTTTATCGATAATGCATGGTAACAATGAGATCGGCACTATTCAGGACTTGGAAGCAATTGGAGATCTTGTGAAAAATTTCGATAACGTAGTTTTTCATAGTGACTGTGTTCAAACATTTTCTAAACATTCTTTAGATTTTAGAAAAACTCCCGTAGACCTTGCTAGTTTTTGTGCTCACAAAATACATGGTCCCAAAGGCGTGGGGGCATTATACATTAGCAAAAAGATACAACAAAATCATTTGAAAAAATCTGCTTTTTTGCTAGGAGGATCTCAGGAGTTGGGATTGCGCTCAGGTACAGAAAATCTTCCTGGAATTGCCGCTTTTGCAAAAGCATTTGAATTAGCATCGAATCCTCAATATTCAAAAAATATTTCTAAACTTAGTTTTGATTTATTTAATCAGCTAAATGACTTTACCAAAGTTAGTTTAAATGGACCCCATGATTTTTCCAAACGAGTCTCAGGTAATCTCAATATGAGTTTTTTAGACTCCAAACTAAATAGCGAAGAATTTTTATTGCAATTAAATTTATCTGGGCTTTGCGCTTCTTCTGGATCAGCCTGCAGTTCCAACAAACTACGATCTAAAAATGAAATCATTGCTTCATATGTTCTACGAGCTTGCAAAATAAGCGAAGAAATCGCAAATCGCGCTATTAGAATATCAATATCTCGCTTCAATACTACTGAAGAAATTCAGCTTAGTTTAGAACTGATAAAAAATATTATCACCAAAAAAAATAAAACAGGAGTGGCTCAATAATTTTTTGCGGGAGTAAAAGTTTTAGCTAGACCAGTTCAACTATAGTCGCTATGCCTTGTCCAAAGCCCACGCACATTGACAGAAGTCCGCGTTTTAGATTCCTTCTTTCAAGCTCATGAACTAAGGTCGTGAGAATGCGAGCCCCTGAACAGCCCAGTGGATGCCCGAGTGCTATGGCACCGCCATTGACATTGACTTTTTCTGGAGGCAGATTCAGGTCGTGAATAGCCGCTAAGACCACAGAAGCAAAAGCTTCGTTTATTTCTATTAAATCTATGTCATTGATTGTAAGACCTGTTTTTTCTAGAACACCTTTAATAGCAGGAATCGGTCCTGTTAATTGGATTTCAGGGTTTGTACCGCAAACATAAGATTTTATAATTTTGGCACGCGGCTTGAGATTATATTTTTTGAGGGCACGCTCGCTGGCTACCAAAACTCCTGCAGAGCCGTCTGTGATTTGGCTTGCGTTCGCGGCTGTAATTACACCGTTATCTTTAAAAGGAGTTGCAAGCGTTGCCATCTTAGCTTTATCGATTGAGCTACGTATACCTTCGTCTTTATCAACAAGCCCAAAACTCGCTGTTTGAACGGGAATGATCTCTTTTTTGAAATAAGCATTTTCTTGAGCGAAGAATGCTTTTTTGTGCGACTCGATACTAAAATCGTCCAATTGATCACGAGTAAAACTCCATTTTTCGGCGATCATCTCTGCGGATTGTCCCATCGATTTTACTTGATACTTGTTTAAATAGCTCTCAGCAATTGAGCTGGTGGGGTTGGGCGACATAGGGAGCGGTAAACCATCCATGCCCATTGGTACTCTGCCCATATGCTCTACGCCGCCTGCGATGATTAAATCATAATCTCCAGATTTAATTGCTTGCACTGCAAAATCTACTGCTTGCATTCCAGAACTGCACATGCGATTGATTTGTACCCCTGGAACACTTTCTGTAAGCGCGATTAGAGCAATTATTCTAGCGATATTCATGCCCTGCTCGCCGATGGGAGTGACACATCCAAAAATTAAATCATCAATATTTTCGGCTTTTAAATTATTTCTTTGCAATAAGGCTCTGACTGGCACAGAACCCAAATCAGCTGGATGAAGCTCCGATAAAGATGAACCGAGTTTTCCTCTACCTAGAGGAGTTCTTACTAAATCTACGATATAGGGGGTATTCATAACTTTAAGGATACACTGAAAAATTCGACTTCGTCGATTTTTCAACCCTGAGCCAAGAGAAAATCTTGGCTCAGGGAGTGTATCCTTAATATACCCAAAAACCTAATTTTTACTATGACTGGCGTGTCTTATCTTTAAAAACTCCCATTCTTAACCTTAGTTTGCTAGAGTAATCTTAAAGGAAACATTAAATTATGACATCAGATTACCTCGAAGAAGAACTCTCAATTATGGAAGAAATTATTTCTTCAAGTACCCTCAATTCCGATATAGCTTGTGGAATTGATTTGGATGATCCAATAAGAGTTTTAAATTTAGGCCCAGTGATTTCTATTCGTTCATGCTCAACTATCAGGCAGTCTGTAGAGCTTATGAATCAAAAACGCATTGGTTGTTTAATAGTGGTAAATGACCGCGATGAATTAATAGGAATATTTACCGAAAGGGATATTTTACGTAAGATAGTTGGCAAAGGTTTGGATTTTGATCTAGAAATTGTCGATAAATTTATGACTCCTAACCCTGAAACCCTCTCTGAGATTGATCCGATTGCTTTTGCCTTGAATATGATGTCAGCTGGAGGATTCAGGCATATTCCTATCACGCGAAATAATAAAGTAAGATTTATGCTATCGATAAAAGATATTGTTGATGAGATTTCTCGCGTGCATCGTAAAAGGGTCTTGAATCTACCGCCTGATTTACGCCAGCAGACTAGTCAATATGGCGGCTAGAGCTAAACTTAAGATCTCCTATTGTTAGTGGATTGCTGGAGTCTATCTCAGCCCAAGCGTTGCTGGGATGCGGATTCCAGCTAAGGCTAGCAAGACTATCAGATTTTGTGCGATTGCACTCCTGACAGCAAGCAAATAAATTGCGTATGTCTTCATTTAGGCTTGTGAATTTGGATGCTGGCAGGTGATGATCAAAACTTGCAAGATGCGAGTTGATGATTGTTTTTTGAGAGCTTAATGCTAGAGCGGATTTTACGGTCTCAGGGTGCAGTAATGCTTTGGCACAATAGACGCAAGTGTAGTTATCTCTGTTCCAAACCTGCTCTAGATCTGAGTTTTTGGGTTTTTTGTTTGGGCGAGATTTTGTACCTTCAGGCTCTTTAAAAAATGTCTCTAGTACTTCTCTTCCTAGGATCTGTTCACCAAGAGAGTTTAGAAACTCTAGGTATTTGTCTTTTATCCAGGATTCACCGACAAAATCTCCGCGGAGTAAAAGAGACTTGCTAAAATCATTTTTTTTAATAACTAAATCAAAACTAGTTTTGTTCCCTTGGCTTGAGATGATGGTTTGAGGGACAGTTGAGCTTACAAGTAAAATATCTACAGATCCAAAACGTCCAATAAATTTTCTTTGATCAGTATCAATGTTTTCTTTTAATTTATCGTAGGTATAAAAGCTTCTTTTTGTAGGATCCTCTTCTAGATTGCCTTCAAAGTGAGATTTGACCATTTCCATTGCCGCTGAATTGGTGGCATTAAGAAGTAGATTTTCTTGCTTGGGATTTTTGCTGGGGTTAGTGTAATGAGTAGAGTTCTTGGTCAATGCGCTATTAAAAGACTCGCTGGGTTTATGTGATGAATTGGTAATAAAGTTTTGCTCGAGAGTCGGCTGGAAGCTATGTGCTGATTGGTACATAGCGTCTGCAAGAGCCTTAGCTGTGGCATCTCCAATAAAATTAAAAACGAGATTGGTGTTTTTGTATTTGACTTCTTTTTTATTAGGATGAACATTTACATCTACATCACCAGGATCGATTTTTAGATCTAGCACGACAAAAGGATATTTGCCGGGCCCCAGGTAGCGCTTGTAGGTAGATTCAATCGCTGAGCGGATTATATAACAATTAACGGCTCGTGAATTTATAGAAGTATAAATATTTCTTTTGTCTGAGCGGGTCTGGTCAAGATTACTTATAAAACCATTAAGCTCTAAACCATCTCGCTTAAAATTAACTGGGATGAGTTTTTTGAGATCTTCGTTTTTGAAAATCTCAACTATGCAAGTTTTAAGATCCTTACTGCCAGAGCTTTTGAGCTGAACTTGCCCGTCGATAATTAATTGAAAAGAAATATCACTGTGAGCAAGCGCAAGGGCTCTGGTGATGTCAATAATATTGTTTTTTTCTTTTTTATCGGATTTGAGGAATTTTAATCTAGCAGGGGTGTTAAAAAAAAGTTCATCGACAATAATATTAGTGCCTCGATTGGCCCCGGTTTGACTTAGAGTTTCGCTACCGTTTTCGATATAAATCTTGCTAGCATGCTCATCCTCAGTGCGTTTGCTGGTGCAGGTGAGCTTAGAAACAGCAGAGATACTAGCTAGCGCTTCGCCTCTAAAGCCGTTTGTGATTAGGTTATAAAGATCTTCAATACTTGAAATCTTGCTTGTGGCGTGTTTTTTAAAGGCGAGCTTAAGATCTTCTGGTGACATACCTAGACCGTCGTCTATGACTTGGATTTGGCGAAGATTTTTACTAATTTCGATTATGATTTTTCTGGCTTGGGCGTCTAAGCTGTTTTCTACAAGCTCTTTAATGATTGAGCTGGGACCTTCCACTACTTCACCTGCGGCTATTTGGTTAGCAATATGTTCTGGTAGGATGCGAATTTCAGGCATTATTTATAAAAATTATAACCTCTGATAGAATTATTATCATGAAACTTTCTTATAACTGGCTCTGTGATTTTGTGGATTTAGCCGATATTTCTATTAATGATTTGGCTCATATGCTTACAATGTCAGCTTTTGAAGTAGAAGATATTAGTCCGACCAAAAAACTTTTGGACCCTTTGGTTGTGCTTGGTGAAATCAAAGAAATTACTAAGCATCCTGATGCTGACAAGCTAAGAGTAACTAAGACCCAGGTCTCAGAAACTTCTATTCTTCAAATCGTTTGCGGAGCTGGCAATATCGCTGTTGGTCAACGAGTACCCGTCGCTTTGGTTGGAGCGGTAGTAACCAATAGGCATGATGGTTCAGAGCTCAAAATCAAAGAATCAAAAATTCGGGGCGTGGAGTCTTTTGGCATGCTCTGTTCAGCTGATGAACTTGGCTTGCAGGAAGATGAAATAAAAAACATAAAATCTATTCAAGGTGATGGAATTTATTTACTTTATGACCCCAATAATTCAGCAGTCCAAGATCAAGCTAGTGACTGTGTTTTAGGAGAAACTATTAATAAGGTTCTTAATTTTAAACCTGATTTTGTAATTGAAGTGGGTGCAAGAAGTAATCGCGGTGATGCCTTGTCGGTTTTGGGTCAAGCTAGAGAAATTTCAGCTGTCTTGTCAAAGGATTTAAAACTCCCTCAGGAATTAGATCTTAAGAATTCTAATTCTCTTAGCCATGATGAAAATCTAAGTTCTATCCAACCGAAGATCGCGGAAGGTTCTCAGCAAAAAGACTGTAGTCTTTTTTATACAGTCAGTATTGAGAATATTGTTATCTCTGAATCTCCTCAATGGTTAAAAGAACGTCTTAATGCGATGGGTACTAAATCTATAAATAATGTCGTTGATATTAGTAACTATGTACTTCTTGAAATGGGACAACCCATGCATTTTTATGATCGCGATAAAATTCGTGGTGGCTATCTTGAAGTTCGCAGAGCCAATCTAGGAGAGGAATTGCTCACTCTAGAGCAAAAAACTCATAAACTTGAAAAAACTAATCTTGTTATTGCAGATGCTGGCGGACCCTGCTCGCTGGCGGGCGTTATGGGGGGCATGGGTTCTTCTATTAGCGACAGCACCAAAAATATAGTTATTGAAGTTGCGGTTTTTGACCCTGCTTGTGTGCGCAAAAGTTCTCGGCAAGCGGGCGTGGAGTCTGAATCAAAGCGTAGATTCGAGCGAGGAGTAGATAGAGCCGGGGCTAGAAGAGCCCTGCTTAGAGCAATTGAATTACTTAGTTTATATGCTTGTAGACCAGGACAAAAAATTAAAGTCGGTAAAATTCTTGTCGCTGGTT
>JBEAYS010000049.1:0-10501 GCA_041170505.1 Cyanobacteriota bacterium | reverse complement strand
ATCATGAATACCAGGAGACTTTCGATCCACAAGCAATAAGCGCACTCAATCAACCAGCACAAATTAAAAAAAGTAAAAAATCTTTTGTGCGAGACCAATTACCAGTCTTAGGCTACGGAGGCGCTTCAGTAATGCATTTGCTTGCTGGCTTAAGTAAACTTGGTAAATTTATTTTACCTAAATCTCTTGCAGATTTTATTGATAAATATTCTTTAACTCTCTCAAAAGCTGTCAATGTCGCTAATTACACTTATAAAGGCATCGAAGCACTTGCAGGCAAACGCGCCTGGGAAGGCTTAGCCCGCTTAGCTTATTCAGCTATAGTTCCGTTTGTACCGCTTGAATCTGTTTTTTCAGCTTCGGGAATTAGTAGCGGACTTACCATGATGGAACAAGCTCAAAGACACAAGCTAAGCCACTTAGCTCCAGCTCAATCTCTTGGCGAAGATCTAAAAAGAAACTTCTCTGCCTTTAAACAAATGTGCCTAGAATCCTTACAGGGATTGCCTTTTATCAGCAAGAGCCCTAAGGTGTTTGTGAGTAAATCAAAAGAAAAGGGACACACGATGTTTTTATGTGCTTGGGGTAATTTCCTGGGAGCGATACTTGGATTTTTTGCAGGTAATAACCATAACAGCCCTATCGGTAAGCTAGCTTCTTTTTTGAGAAACGCTGGTGGAGTGGGTTGCGACTGGGCTAAATTTATTCACCCTGATATCAATAATAAAATTTCAGCGGTATTATATCTTGGTGTTTCTGGTTTTGATTTTGCTAAATCATTTACAAATGACGCTAGTGCTAATGTCATGAGTCATTTTAGTTTAGCTTTAAATAATTTTGCTAATTACTACTATGTAAACACCACAAAAGCCACTACCGATGGGGAGTTTCAAGATTATGATGCAAAGCAAGAATTTAAAGCTCAGCCACAATTTACACCGATAAACATGCCTCGACTTCAGTTTTCATAGAAGCTAGAGCTTTATTAGCGAAATATTCATATCTAAGTTTTTTATTTTTGCGCAAACAAGAATCTAATTTTTCAGGTTCAGGATTTAGTAAACCCCAATTAGAATTTATAGGCTGGAAGTTTTTAGGATCAGCGTGACTGACATAATGACACAAAGCACCAAGCATAGTATCTCGAGCTAGCGGAGAGGGTTTTAGACCTTTTAGCTGAGCGATAATCGCGCGTGCTACTACTATACCTGTAGCGGCACTCTCTGTATAACCTTCGACTCCTGTGATTTGACCAGCAAAATAAATCTTAGGGTTAAAACGCAGATTTAGATTAGCGTCCAGGAACAGAGGAGAGTTGATAAAAATATTTTGGTGCATAACTCCGTAACGCACTATTTCAAGGTTCTCAAGACCAGGGATCATAGAAAAAACTCGCTTTTGCTCTCCCCACTTAAGATTGGTCTGGAAACCGACCATATTATAAAGAGAGCCCACTACATTATCCTGACGCAACTGCACCACAGCATAAGGCTTCTTGTCAGGATAACGAGAATCACGCAATCCGACTGGTTTTAGTGGACCAAAAGTAAGAGTCTTCATACCACGCTCAGCAATTGCTTCCACAGGCATACAGCCTTCAAAATATCTCATAGACTCTTTTTCAAAATCCTTAAGGGGGGCACGCTCCGCACTTATTAAAGAGTGATAAAAATTTTCAAAATCAGTTTTAGAATAAAACGGACAATTTATATAATCACCCTCAGAACCCTCTACTAGCCCCTTATCGTAACGTGAGGCTCGAAAAGCAATATTCATATTTATTGATTCCTCATTTACAATGGGAGCCGCGGCATCAAAAAAATGCAGAAATATATTGTGGGAATTTTGATTCTGAGACAAAAGCTTATTTATTCCATCTGCTAGAGACGGCGCTGTAAGCGGGCCGCTAGCGATTACAAGAATATCATCAGCAGAAATATTTTCAAGATCCTTAGCAGTGAATTGTTGGCGAATAATTTTTATTAGAGGCAGAGAATTTATAGAATTAGTAACTTCTTGAGCAAAAACAATTCTATCTACTGCCAAAGCCTGTCCAGCAGGGACTTTTGAGCGAAGGGCAGATCTTATAATTAAGCTATCAAAAGCCTGCATCTCGTGGATAAGAACTCCGCGTGCTGTCGTCAAGAACTCTGAGCCAAGCGAGTTTGAGCAAACTAACTCAGCAAGATTATCAGTGTGATGCGCTGGAGTTTTTTGTGTAGGGCGCATTTCATAAAGCTCTATTGCATAATCGTGAAGTTTATTATAAGCAAGCCCGCGAGCTAATTGCCAAGCACATTCTGTGCCTGCTAAACCTCCACCGATAATTTTTATAGTTTTCATGGGTTTTATTCTAATATTAATAAACTGTTGTACAAAACTCTAGAATAACATACCAAAATTATTTTGCAATAGATTTTTCAACCCGCCACTTAGTAAACATATTGATTAAAAGCCTTATTGCCAGCACAAAAGATGAGTGTAATAAAAACCCAGAGTATAAAATATTAGCGTGCGATTTGCGAGCTTGTTTTTCTAGACCAGGACTAGCTTGGGAACGATTTATTACATGCTGAATTTTAGCAGGCTCCGGGAAAGGATGATGTAAATATTCTGGATCCACTAAAATCCCTGGCTCGACATTATGCTGTTTTGAAATTTTATTATCAGCAAATTTAGCAAGCAAGCCATTAGTAACTCTATGCCCAAAAAACCATGAATTACCCATGGTAAGCTGAGTTAGAACGTTTTCTATTAATTCAGATTTGCCTTGAGCCGCAAATATCGAACCTAAAGTAACAGGCAAAAAACAATAAGACCATAATAATCCCAATTTAGGGTAAAAACCATGCGTAACATCCCATTGATTTTTTATCATCTGTAACCAAGAGTTTTTGGGTGGTGGAGTTTTTTGGGAATCTTGATATTTAAAGAGGCAAAAATTCATCAAAGGAGCTGAGAACATAGAAAATCCAATGCCCAGTTTTTGAATCCAGGACAAAGGTGTACTATCACCGACTTTTTTACTTTCTTCGTTATCTACATAAGCTTTTGTGCCAGTAAAACGATCTTGCCCTAAAATATATTTGCGAAACAGACGATTATAAAACATATAACCGCCCCATAAAACACTCTGGAATGTACTATCCATCAGTATCATAGACCGCTTGAATTTTTTTATTCTCTCAATCTGATCAGGATTAGATTTAAAATTAGTAAAAAATTTCTTCAAATCATCGATGCGGTCATTTATTTTTTGGGCTTTTGTGGGACTAAGCTCAGAAGACATACCAGCTAAAAAATTTAGGTCATTTGTTTCTTCAGTCAGAATGCGGCTTGCAGAGGATTGCATTTTTTCTGCAGACTCTAAATCATTCAAGCCAAACAAAACAAAATTACTAAAATTCTTTCTGTCTTCTTGATTAAGATGGAAAAGAGCAGAAATTTTACTTGCTAATTTTGTAAAACTTGTAGCAAAGCCCATACCGCATATCTCTAATCCGGTCTGGAAAAGCGCTTCATAAAAACTATATTTGTTTCTTAAAGCTCCCCCAATAAGAGTCGGTAACATCCAGCCACTGACATCTAAGCCAAATCTAAACAATGACTCACGAGAACAAATCCACTCAGCAAACTTTTCATAACGAGAATTATCATGGTGATTTTTTAAAACTCTTGGATAAAGAGGATTCTGTGATCCGTTATAAGCGACAGGAACAGCCAAAGACATGGAATTACAGCGGGGGTATCCCGAAGCCTCCTCCACCAGGGGTTTTTATAACTAAGCGCTCGCCAGGGTGCACTAGTAAAGAATTTTTTGCACCTAGATCCACAATCTCACCATTAGTTTTAATGAGCTGATTCACCCCAAGCGCGCCAGGCAAGCCACCTTCAAGACCATAAGGATGATAAGGTCCGCGCCTTTCGCTCAACACTGATAAATTAAGCTGGTCAAGAAATCTAAATACCCTCACCAAACCATCACCACCATTGTATTTGCCTACTCCGCCAGAACCAGCACGAATCGAAAACTCTTCAAGTAAGACTGGATAACGGGACTCTAAAATTTCTGGATCAGTAATGCGAGTATTAGTCATATGGGTATGCACGCCACTAGCTCCGTGCCAGCCAGGACCCGCACCAGCACCGCCTCCTATGGTTTCATAATACCCAAACCCACTTCCTGAGACAGCTTCCTTACCAAAGGAAATATTATTCATACAGCCTTGAGAGCCAGCACAAGAGCCAAAAGCCTTAAGGATAACATCAACGATTCTTTGAGAACTAAGCACATTCCCGCCTACCACGGGCGCATTTGGCGATGGATATAAAAAAGAATTTTTGGGAATAATAGTATTTATAGGCTTTAAACAACCTTGATTAAGAGGAATCTCTTGTCCGATCATCGCTCGCAGAGCATATAAAATCGCCGAGCTCACCACAGCAGGCGGAGTATTTAAATTAGTTTTTAGTTCAGGCGATGTGCCTGTAAAATCAAACACCGCACTACCATCATCAGCATTTAATTTTATACATAAATTTATTATTGATCCATCATCCAAAAAATCTTGTGCTTGCAATATACGCTCTTTACTGCTTGAGCGCGCGAAATTTTTTATTAGCTCTCTAACAGCCCGCTCAGCGTTAGCTTGGATATATTTCATATAGCTAAAAACCTCTTGCTGACCAGATTCTAGAATAAGAGCTTGAAGTAGATCTATGCCTTTTTGGTTGGATGCTATTTGGGCTTTTAGATCAGAGATATTATCATCAATTCTACGAGAAGATTCAAACAAGACCCTTAAATCATCTTCTTGAAAGACTCCGCGCTTAACTATCTTAAAAGATTTTATCGCTATTCCTTCTTGCTCGAGTGATTCAGAAAAGCTCGGCATTGAGCCAGGCGTGATACCTCCGATATCAGCATGGTGAGCGCGATTAGCAGTAAAAAAAGCAAGCTTTTGATTATTAAAAAAGGGTGTGATAACCGTCATATCAGGCAAGTGGCTACCGCCCATAGTCGGATGATTACTCAATATCACATCACCAGGCTCAATAGAAGAAGTTTCAATTTGTTTTTTTACAGCATGTCCCATAGAACCAAGATGGACAGGCTGATGCGGAGCGTTGGCTATTAAATCACCATCAGCATTAAAAATCGCACAAGAAAAATCACGCCGCTCTTTTATATTAGTCGAAATCGCTGTTCTTTCGAGGCATCTGCCCATCTGCTCTGCTATTGACATAAAGCGATTAGAGTAGATTGCAAGCTTTATTGGGTCCACCGCTTCAGCACTTGAGCTTAATGAAGAATTTTTCAGATCAAAAACTAAAATTTCCAAATCGCAGTTTTGATTTATATAAGCTTGCGATCCTCTCTCCAAGACGATCGTAGAAGTGTTTTGAATAATAATAGCTGGACCGGGGATTTTATGATCGATAGGTATTTGCTCAAAAATAAAAACCGGCACTAATTGCCAAGCTCCATCTATATATAGTTTTTGGGTTGAGCAAGGTTTTAGTTCAGTATTAGGGTTTAGGGTAGCACCAGCAGAATCATGAGAATTTATAGATTCTAATCTAACGCGTAGATCATCGACAATAATTTCTCGGTCAAGATCAAAACCAAACTCACGCTGATAAATATTTTTGAATTGCTTAGAATAATCTAGGCTAGAAGGCTCTTGTACACTGAATTTGGTGTCTGTATCTTTATAGCGAAGATTAAGAAATTTCTTAATATTAAATTGTTTATCAGAGCCTTGAAGAGCAAGTTTTATAAGCTCACTAAATTGATTTTGAATATTAGTAAAATCACTAGAATCAAGAGTATGCCCGTAAGGAATTTGTTTTTCTACTACTATGCTTGCTTGAGACAGACCGTAAGCAGAAAAAATACCTGAATATTTATGGATATAGATTTTTTTGATACCCAGCATGCGAGCAATAGCGCATGCGTGCTGGGCTCCAGCACCTCCATAACAAACCAAAACATGCTCTTGAATATCAAATCCCTTCATCAAGGAAACTTCTCTTATTGGTCTTGCCATTACTTCATTAGCTATATCAATAAAACCTTGAGCTATATTTTCTACACTCATCTCTAAACTATTTTTATTTTTAAACTTCTCAAAAGCTTGATAAGCAGAATCATAATCAAGAGACTCATTAGCTAATGGACCAAAAACATGTGGAAAATACTCTGGGATTAATCTGCCCAAAACCAGGTTAGCATCAGTGATTGAAAGATATCCATTCTTGCGGTAGCAAACAGGTCCTGGATGTGAACCAGAGGATTCAGGACCTACTCTAAACATGCCGTTATCAAAAAACAACCTAGAACCTCCTCCCGAAGCAATAGTATTTATATCCAATTGCGGAGTCTGTAGAAGAAATCCTTTTAGTTCTGTTTGGAAATTAAGCTCCACGCTACCATCAAATCTCGCGACATCAGTAGAAGTCCCGCCCATATCAAAACCAATCATTGGCGCTGTTCCATCATAAAGCCCGCCTAATGCCATCATGCCACCAGCAGGACCAGAAAAAATAGAATTAAAACCTCTAAAATATTCTGGCTCAGCAAGTCCCCCGTCAGATTTCATTAAAAGCAATTCTGTATTTTTTAGACCGTCAGTAAAACCATTTTTAAAACCCTCCAAATACTCATGAATACCGGGGGTGAGATAGGCATCTAGCACAGTAGTACTGGAGCGAGCTGTAAATTTAATCATAGGCAATATCTCACTTGAAACAGAGATATGCTTAAATCCCAGTCCTTGAGCTAGTTTCTTAATTACAAGTTCATGCTGAGGATTTTTATAAGAGTGCATTAGTGAAATAGCAAGAGATTCAATACCACAATCTTTTAGCTTAGATAAATCATTTAAAACTTGGTTTTCATCAAGAGCTATGCTGACTTGACCGTCAGCAAGTATTCTTTCTTCTATCTCTAAAACTCTTTCATAGAGCTGAATTGGCTTAATAATATTCAAGTTAAAAATATCAGATCTGTTTTGATAACCGATTTCTAATAAGTCTTTAAAACCCTTGGTGGTGATAAAAGCTACCCGCGCTCCTTTTCTTTCAAGCAGTAAATTTGTCGCTACTGTAGTGCCCATGCGGATAGATAAAATCTTATAATCCTCACTGCTCGCAGGAAAACTCTTAAAAGAATTACTAAACTCTGGTCGCTGAAATTTATTCCACAAAACCTGTCTAATAGCCTCTCTCGGGGCAGATTGATAATTTTCTGGATCCTCAGACAAAAGCTTTAGAACATAAAATTTAGACTTTAGATGCTCAGTTTCTTTAACCAAAACATCCGTAAATGTACCACCTCGATCAATAAAAAATTCTAGTTCAATCATCGTTATTTATTGGGTTAAGCGGCAAGAGCAGTCGAAACTTTTTGAGGTACATACTCACCGGAGACCTGCCTGCGAGTCGTTAATCCAAAATTATATAGAGCTGCGTTATATAAAGGCATAATCAAATTATCAACTACATCTTGATTTTCGTAACTCATGAATCGTTTAATACTATCAAAAATAGCATGTCCAAAGAACCAAGCTCCAGTCTTTCTAGCCGCAGGATCTTTTTCCCAAACCAGACCCAAATCAGCAAGCAGACCAGCTGCGTTTCTGACTATACCCAAAACTCTATTAGTCAAGTTTTTCTTATTACCGTTAAGAAGAGCAAGAGTACCGACGACTAGTTGTAAATGCGATGCAAAAGCCAGGGTATGACCCTCATCATTTTTACCCTTGAAGAGCTTACGATTAGGACCCGTTAAATCGTTTGTCCAAGTCTCGATAAAAATATCCTTAGCGGCTTGCAAGTTATTTATAAAGTTTTCCCACATGTTAGCGCTCGGTTTAATTCTTGATAAATTAGTCATATGTAGCTGATTAAACGCTGAGCTAAAAGCTCTAAACAAGTGATAATGATTGAGATCCACGAATAAATTGACAATAGGCTCTGCTATTCTTCCTAAAAAATCAAAACTAAATTTATTTTCAAAAGCGTCAACAGCAAGATCCGTATAAACAAGAGAATTGACGACTTTAGTAAAAGCCGTAGCGCCCTGTGATAACTTGACCTTGGTCTCTTGTGAAAAGCCTCCAAAATACAATAATCCAGCAGTTACCACATGCCAAATCGAAGATGCTACATAAGCAAAACCAGGCATAGTTTCACGAATAAATTTACGAATGGGATGATAAGTGCGAGCCTGATGAGCTGGAGGCTGAGGCTCTTGAGTATCAGTGTGGACGGGACTTATGTGCAATTTTAAATTTTGATCTTGAGTTTTTGTAGAAGGTGCCGCACTAGAATTTGGTTCTTTTGATAAATCAGGCAAGCGCGAAACTTCATGATGGCCATCATGGATCGCAGGCGCTGCAATTGGATTTTTTTCTAATATGGGCATTAGGTGATATTACCTATAACTAGTAAATAGTCAATATGATATTAGCAGTAAATACAAAGAAAATGGTAAAATTTAAGAATATTTGCAAATAAAGCAAAGGACTATTTATGACCATGACAGAAGAACAATCGACCATAGAATTCCCAAAAATCCTCAAAGGCAAAAAAGCCCTAGTTTCTGGGGTAGCAAACAAAAGATCTATAGCCTGGGGCATAGCCCAAGCCCTTCACGGCGCGGGAGCTGAAATAATTTTTAGTTACCAAAACGAAAGACTAAAGCCAGAAGTAGAAAAAACCCTAGAAGGCAATATAGATAACGCAAAATTAGTGGAATTAGACGTAGGCAACGATGAGAGCCTAGATTCTGCTTTTGAAAATATAGCTAACTCTTTTGAGGGTAAATTAGATATTTTGGTACACTGTCTAGCTTTTGCGCCCCGCGAAACCCTTCAAGGCGGCTACGTAGACACTTTAAGAGATCACTACGCTATTGCTCAAGATGTTTCATCTTACTCACTAGCGGCTATGGCTCGCAAGGCGCGCCCACTAATGCAATCAGCAGGCGGCGGATCAATAATTACTCTTACTTACTTGGGAGCTGAAAAAGTAGTACCTAACTACAATATGATGGGTATCGCTAAAGCCGCTCTAGAAGCGGGTACACGCTACCTAGCCGCTGATTTAGGTGTCGATAATATTCGAGTCAATGCTATTTCTGCAGGACCAGTTAAGACTCTTGCAGCAAGAGGGATTAGTGACTTTACCAAGATGTTAAATAAGCATGCTGAAGTTGCACCTCTAAAAAGAAATGTCCTAGTTGAAGAAATCGGCGGAACAGCTCTGTTCCTAGCTAGCCCGCTCTCTGGCGGTATTACAGGTGAAGTACTTCATGTCGATTGCGGCTATAGTATTATGGCGATGTAATCAGCTCGTTTACTTTATCGCGGCACCAAAACATATGTTGTGGATTATGCATGCTAAGCGGCATATGTACAAGGTTTGCACCCATAAACTCAGCTAGTTTATGAGTAGATTCCTCTTCACAAAAATAATCTGGGTCACCATAAGTAAAAAAATAATTTTTAGCTTTATTTCTATCAAACTCTATATCAAATCCTTGCGCAGTAAAAATTCCAAACTGCCAATAATACCTAACTAAGTTAAAAAACTCCCAAGGCTTAGCACCAAATACTCCATTTAACATCAAAGCTTGATTAATAATAGAATCAAGGACGTCAAATAATTTTTTGGCTGACTTGAATTTTTTGAATTTACGCAAAAATAAAATTATTTTTTTTGGCAATAAAAATAACCACGCAAAAATTTCCTTAAGAAAAAAAGAGTTGAAAAGCTGGAATGGATAAGCAAAAAATTTAAACACATTTAGTGCTAAATAAATTTTTTTATGGAGGTTAATGGGCATCTGCAAAAAAATCAAACGAGAAGAAATAATTTTTTCATAGGTGTAGTGATCTTTAGCCGTATAGTGATGAAATCCACTCAGGATCTTTAATAGGAGCATTGAGCCCATTGAATGTGCCAAGATTACCGTCTCTTGATCAGAGTTAACGTGAAGACCAATTTTATGAAACAAGTTATCAGCACAATCAGAAAAATTGCTAAATCTATCAGCATCCAATTGCAAAAAAATTACCGTAAAACCCTGATCCTTAGCAAACTCTATTTGATCAAACCAATTAGAGATGTGCGAGCATGAACCTGGAATAATAATTAGTTTTTTAGATGCCAATTAAACTAAAGCTTCTGCTTTTTCAAAATCTTCTTGAGTCGGCAATCTGAATTCTCCGTTATCATCGAATCCAACTTTGCGCTCTCTATCAAATTTTTCAAATTGTTCGCGAGCTACAGTATCAGCTACTTTTGCATAGCGCAATGTAGTTCTGATATCGCTGTGTCCAGCAAGTTTTTGAAGAACTCTAATATCAATATGACCTACTCTTTCAGTACAGAAGGTGTGTCTTAATTGATGGATAGTAAGCGGAGTGCCATCTGGATTTTTGATATTTCTAGATGCTTGCTTAAATAGCTGATTCGCTCTGTGATAGCCTAAGCG
>JBEAYS010000048.1:0-13386 GCA_041170505.1 Cyanobacteriota bacterium | reverse complement strand
GCAATGAAAAAGTAGTTGTAAATGGTCAATTGGTTCCTCAAACTTTTCATCTTAATATTGGACAAGGGCGTGTAGGTTCTGCAGATACTAAATTTGCTCTTAGATTTGGGGACAGTACTCTTGCTTTTGCAAGTGATACAGTAAGAAGAACTGGTGTTGAGTATTTTATGACTAATTATTCTATTTATAGTCAATATAATCAAGGAAATGCTCCAAGAGCTAGTAGCATAGTTCATAAAATTTTGGTTACTTTAGATTCTAAAAATGATCCAAACAGACAGTATTATACTTTTGATATTGGAAACATGGTTATTAAAGTAATTCATGAAAATCCACTGCCATTAGATTTAGGAAACGTTAATAATGGAAGAGGTCCAATAGTAACCACTCCTAACCCAAATCCTAATCCAAATCCAAATCCAAACCCTACACCTAATCCACATTTAGGTACTTTTGAGATGGATGCTGATGGTGATAAATTTATATTTCGTTCTACGGTACCAGCAATAATTGCTCAAATAAGAGCTATTCTAGCTGGCACAAGTACTACTAATATTAATAACGCTCGAATTGAAGGCGAAATTGTTGCTGGGACACAGACGTATAATCCTAACTGGGCTTTTCATCTCAAAGAAAATTCTATAGCAGTGTTTACTGGTACTGATTTTAGTTGTGATAGTTCAGCTAAAGTTATTAATCGAAATCTTCCTAATGTTGGAAGTGCTAACTTCCTTTTTGAAAGAACTTGGTGCCCTAATACATCTCAATTAATCAGAGAAGTTTTTTAGGAATTCCACCTCAATTTGGTAAATCCCTAATAAAAAAACTTGTAAAAATCGCGCCCTGAGTACATCTAGGGCGCTTTTTTTATTGGGGAAATGGTAATGCTATAATTGTAATTTATGTGCGGAATCGTGGGCTACACAGGCTTTAAGCCAGCTAAAGATATTTTAATTGAGGGACTAAAATCTCTAGAGTATAGAGGATACGATTCATCTGGGCTTGCTTTACTAGGCTCTAATGGCGAAATTTCTGTAGTTAAGTCTGTCGGTAAAATATCTCAGCTAGAAGCAAAAATCAATGAAACTATCAAAACACCTGTAAATGCTGGATTTTCAACAGGTTTAAAAAGTTTAAATTTTGGGAATAATACTTTAATAGAGTCTAATTGTGGGATTGGCCACACTCGCTGGGCGACTCACGGCAAACCCTCTGATATTAATTCTCATCCCCACCAAGATAGTAGCGGAGATGTAGCTTTAGTACATAATGGAATCATCAAGAACTATTACCAGCTCAAGCAAGAGTTGATAGAGCAGGGCGAAAATTTTATCAGTGAGACTGATACAGAAGTGATAGTTAGATTATTCTCGCGAATTAGAAAAACTCAAACAGACGATATTCAAGCTCTAATTGAGACCATAAAAAGACTAGAAGGTAGTTACGCCATTGCTCTAATTCTCAAAAACAAAAACACTATTCTTGCCGCTAAAAGCCAATCACCATTAGTGATTGGAATAGGAGAGAACGAAAACTATTTAGCCAGCGATAGCTCTACTGTCTTGCAGTTTACTGATAAAATTCTTAGATTAAAAGATCTACAAATAGCTGTAATTAGCCCCGATGAGGTTAGTATTTTTGATCTTGATTATAATAAACAAAAAAATGAAATCAATCAATGCCAGCAAGTATCCTCAATCCTTAATAAAGGTCCTTATAAACATTTCTTACTAAAAGAAATTCACGAGCAAGCTGGAGTTATATCACGCATGCTGAGCGGGTTTGAGACAGCTTTTAAGAATATCAATATCGATTTTAAATCTATTAGTCGAATTAGTTTTACGGCTTGCGGCTCGGCTTACCACTCCGCTCTAATCGGTAAGTATCTAATTGAGAGCTGGACACGAATACCAGTAGAAGTGGCACTTGCAAGTGAATTTTGTAGCTCTACACCAGTGCTCGATGCTAATCATTTGGTAATCGGCATTAGTCAATCAGGTGAAACAGCTGATACTCTATCAGCCGTGAAACTCGCTCAGGATAATGGTTCTAAAACCATGGCTATCACCAACAAACAAGATTCTGCTCTTTATGAGATGTGTTATCCCAATAACTATGTAACTCCAGCTGGCATCGAAGTCTCTGTTGCCTCCACTAAAGCCTTCACGTCGCAAGTAATGGCGCTTTATATGCTTGCTTGCCATATTAGAGAAACCCGTCTAGGACTGGATTGTAGTGATATCAAAAAAGAACTTCACGAACTACCACTAATCATAGATCAAGTAGTCGAGCGCGAAGAAAGCTACAAAAATCAATTCCTTAAATATGCTACTTATAGAGACTTTTTGTTTTTGAGTAGAGGTATTAACTATCCAATTGCTCTTGAAGGTGCACTTAAACTCAAAGAGCTAAGTTATATTCACGCAACTGGCTATCCAAGCGGGGAGATGAAACACGGTCCGATAGCGATTTTAGATAGTAAAGTTCCGGTCTTAAATATTGCAATAAATGGACCCAGTGAGCTAGAACAAACTATCTATAAAAAAACTCTTAGTAACGCTGAAGAAGCTAAGGCTCGTCTCTCACCGTCACTAGTCGTAGCCTGCGACTCTAATCCTGATGTAAATGGGCTTTTTGATGAGGTAATTTATATCCCAGATATAAAACAAATCTATAGCCCAATCATAGCCTGTATCCCACTTCAATACCTCGCTTACTTCATCGCCCAAGAGCTCGGCAAGGACGTCGATCAGCCGCGAAACCTCGCTAAATCCGTAACAGTAGAATAAATATACATTTATTTTTTATCAGATTTATAAACGTCAGAAAGAGTTTTATAAGAGCCTAAAGTGTTTTTTAGAGCTTTTACTTTTAGCTCAAGATCTTTTTTTGCTTTTTCCTCTTTATCAGGATCGCGTTCTTGAGATTTTATTTCACGGTTCAAATCAGAAATTTTATTTTCTACATCTTTTTTTAGAGTACCGTGTTCAAGGCTTGTAATGGTGTTCTCGACATTATTAGCGACATCTTCTCTAAACTCTTGACCATCTTTTGAATTAAAAAGTTTTATTGAGTCATTAGCCCAATCTTTACTCAACTGCAAGAAATCACGCATTAACCTTAGAGTATTTTTGATAATGTAAGGATTATTGCCTCTTTTTAAATTTGGCTCAGAATCTCCGGTCAGGGAAGTATCTCCAATAGTGGATTTGCGGACAGTAGTGATTTCAACAACCTTAGCTCCGCCTCTTTCAATATCAGTAATGATTTTAGCGCTGATATCTGTCCCCTTGAGTGTAAAATCTTTTTTGGTAATTAGACCTTTTACACCGACATCATTAGAATTACCAAGCGGAAAGATATTAATTACTTTACCGACTTCAACGCCTTTAGAAAATATCGGCGCGCCCTTAGACAAGCCATCTACATTATTAAAGCTAATCGTAAAAGTTCTAGCTTCTCGCTTAGCTTTAAAGCTATTCCAAAAGTAAAGGATTATAACGAGAATAATTCCCCAAAACAACAGTTTGGAGATTATGTTTTTGATGATGCCAAATATTAAGCCTAACATCCCAATCCCATAATATCACGATATCTAAACTTGTCCTGGTACCACCCATAGCGGCGTTTCGCTCGTCACTCGCCATCCTCATTTACGCTAAGTAAATTCCGGTGTCTCGTGACTCGCGGGCCTTGCTCTGAGCGTTACCAGAACAAGTTTTAAGTTGTCCTGGTACCACCCATAGCGGCGTTTCGCTCGTCACTCGCCATCCTCATTTAGTCACTCGCCCTGAGCAAGCCTCTCCAAAACTAAAGCAATTAAGCTGGCTCTTTGGCTCAGGCTCTCAAGATGCACAAATTCCTCTGGTGAATGGATTTTACCGCCTCTAACTCCGAGGCTATCAATATTAGCCAGCCCCAACTCAAATAAATTATTACCATCACAGCATCCACCAGTGTCTTTAGGTTTAATGGTTTGCCCAAGATCCTCTGCGCAAGCCTGAATCAAGGCAAGTAAACCATCAGTTTTTTTATCAGGGATTTTGGGCTTGCGATTAAATTTACCATGAATTTCTATGCTAGCTCCCGAAAACTCAGCTTCTAACTGGGTTTTAAGCTCACCCAAGTACCCCAAAAAATCCTGGGCTTTTTGATCGTTATCTATTCTGGCGTTAATCCCCAAAATTGCCAGTTCAGGCACTACGTTTAAAGGTCCTCCTGAATTGAGTTTGCCAGGATTAATGATAAGCGATTCATCAGCTGTATTAAATTTATAGAGCCTAGCAGTAAACTCACTAGCTAGCACAAGAGCGTTAATTCCAGATTTAAAATCTCTTCCCACATGCGCTGACTTACCGCGAAAAACCACTGTAAAATTGCCCGTACCTTTTCGCTTATAAGCCACACACCCATCTGATAGACTGGGTTCAAATATTAAAGCTAAATCATTTTTACCAGCAAGCTCCGGAAACAAAAGACTTGAAGACGGAGAGCCAATCTCCTCATCAGAATTTAAAAAAATTTGCCAATTCAGTTTATCTTTGTGCTCGCTAAATTTTTCAAAATACTCAAGCGCCTTGAGCATAATAATTAACCCACCCTTCAAATCCGCTACCCCAGGACCATTCAGGATATCTCCCTCTAGTCTCCTACAAGAATTAAACCCTAGCTCAGGCGGGTAAACAGTATCTAAATGACCCATCAATAATAAATTACAGGCTGATGGATTATGTGTTTTTTTAGAGATCTTCAAGCAAGATCCAAGCGGTCGCATACAAGTGTTAGCACTAGCATCAAGAGCCTTGTCTGGAGCGAGTTCCAGCTCCTCGATCACATAATTACCCAGCAAAGCTTGAGTAAATTTATCTCTAAAAGCCGCGAGCATTTTTGCAAGACCTTGAGTATTATACGAGTAAGAATTAATCTGCGCCCAATCAACAAGAAGATCTTGCATTTTTGCTTGATCGTTTTTGATTGTGTTTATCCAGTTTGGAACCACAATTTTATAGTATCACGAAGTGAAGTTAAGACCAATAACACCAATTACAATCAAAGTCGTAAAGCCTATCTTCATTAGGTTTGAGGGCTCATCAAAAAACAAAATTCCCGCGGCTATAATTCCGACAGTACCCAATCCAGACCATAGCGCATAGGCTAAACCCAGATCGATTTTTTTAAATGCAAATGACGCACACAAAAAACTAAGTATAAACAGCGCCACCGTTGAGATAGAAGCATCTGTTTTTGTGAAGCCCTCTGATAGCTTCATCTGCACGGTCGCAAAGACCTCCAAAATAATGGCTGCAAACAATAATAGCCATGCCATATAAATATCCTCCTTAGAGTAAAAATCTTCTAAAGCCTACTGTTTAAAAACAGAGCTAATAAAAAAATTAAAAATTTAAAACCAAGACTCAACAAAGTCACTTTATATATATTGGTGTTTTGAATTGAGGTACATACGATACGATCTTATTAAATCAAAAAATAATTAACAACCAGCTAAAAGAGCTAAAAATTTATTAATTATGCTTATAATAATTACATTCCCAGTCTTGAAACATTTTAAACTTAATAATAATTATTTTTGTGTAAAACAAGCTTCAAAACCCAAGTGGCGCGCGGGGTTTTGAAGCGAGATAAATAATTTTTAATGCTGAGAATTAAGGGTTTTATCTTGGGTAGATTTAGGTAAAACCACCCAAAACCAGGTCAGGAATAAAATTTCTAAAAGCAAATATCCAAACAAATAACTAGCAAGTCCAGAGGTAAAACCATAAGAGTGAAGACCCACCCCGAGCAAATTAACCCCAAACCAAGAAATCATAACTACCATACTACCAATCACAGAGCCCACCGCAAGACCGTTTTCTTTTATAAGTCCAGCAAGGCGAGCATGAAACACAGTCGCTGTCCACAAAACAATCAAAAGTGCGCCGTTCTCCTTGGGATCCCAGCCCCAAAAGCGCCCCCAGCTTTGATCTGCCCAGATACCGCCTAGCATAGTACCCAAAAAACTAAAACATAATCCAAAACCTAAAACAGCATAAATCATAATAGTAAGTTTTTTTAATTCTTGAGCTTGCTCCTCTACTAATAAGCTAGAAGACGCTTGCTGAGCAAGTTTTAGAGATCTATATTTTTGGATTAGATAAATATGCCCGATAACTCCAGCAGAAAAAGTGCCAGCGTATCCAATCGTTATGCAGATCACATGAGTACTAAGCCAAAAATTAGAATTAAGCACCGCGATCAAAACCTGCATGGTATCACCTTCTACAGCAAACTTAGATGAGACCAAGAGTAATAAAAACCCCGAAATATTAGCAAGTAAAATTCCAGGATTAGTAAGATTGTTTTTATAAGCAAAATTAAGAGCCAAGCCCAAAAGCACCGACACAAAAGCCACAAAAATAAAACTCTCATATAAGTTGCTCACCGGCGCTCTTTGAAGAATTATGATACGCGCCAAAATCCCAAATCCATGCAAACCAAAAGCAGTATAAATCAGCCAAAGATTTTTTTTATCTAGGAAGCTTATAACTAGTGAGCTTGAATGTTTTATCATGGCAACAATCGACACCATCAAACTAAGCAAATACAAAAACTGAGCCCAGCCAAAAGGCTTTAGCCTGTTATAAGCAAGCTCTAGAGAGGCCTGCGGGGCAGGGATTTTTAGCTCGGAGATTTTTGCATTAATCAGTTTTTTATAGGATTCTAGGCTAGCGTCAAATTCTTTTTGGTTATTGGTGTGGTAGGCTAGATAAATTTTCTGGAGAGCAAAAAGTTCTTGCTTGTCAAAATCAGTTTTAGAGCTAAATAGCTCCCAAGGGCTTAGCCACTGATCTTGAGAGCTAGGAATCAAGCTAAGTTTTTCGGTTTTATTAAAAGCGTTTTGAAATTCTTTATGCCCCTCAAGCCAGCGATAAAGCGCAAGAGATAACCTCAAAACCACTTGCTGAGCGGAATCAAAAGCTGTAGTCGGCGCAAGCTCCTGAATACCAGAGATAGAAGAATGTAATTTATTAGATACTTGCAAAATATCAAACACACTATTTTGAGTTTTGGTAAGATTTAGTGATTTTTGGGTAGCAGTATCACTAACTTGAAAATCTGGATGATTTATAAAAAGACTAAAAGTGTCAAAAATCTGAATAAGACTCTGATAATTTGTAAAAACTCTAACTATCTCTCTATCAAAGTCACTGAGCTGTTTTGGGTCTTTTAGTAGAATAACTTGAGCAAACTCATTGAGCTTATCTTCGCCGGCTTCAAGCTCACTAAAACTATAACGCCGCTTAGCATCTGGGGGCACGCCAATGGCTTCTAGAATTTCAGGATTATTAATCAAAAACACCTTATCACCAAAAACCGAATCAGGCTTAAATAGTGCTTTTGAGAGCCATTGAGTGGCATTAAGACCTTTATAGCTTGTCTTGCCTGATAACCTAAGCAAGTAATAATTAGCAAAAGTCTCAAGCGGTTTTACGCGTCCGGCATCATTAATAACGAGGCTTGCTAGTTTTTTGGTATTAATACCAGAGCTAGAAGCCAGCGCCTGAGCTGATTGTAAGCCAATAAAAAAACATAAAAGAATTAAAAATAGTTTTAAACGTGCCATTATTTAATTCTCCTTCTAAAAAACCCACCCACAAAATTTATCCAAAGCCCCAATGAAGCAAGCAAGCTTCCGATATAAGGCAAGTAATAATTAAGATTACGCACGACTGCAAAAACAGAAAATTCCTCGCCGTCTTCATTAATGCCGTAAGACGCTTGGTAAACGGTATACAAGCCTGATCTAAAAGGTTTATTCATCGAAATTTCAAAATCTCTAGTGATATCAGATTTGACTTTAATCTTACTAGAGTAGCTCTTAGCAATTTCAGTGCCAGGATGAAGCTCACGGCTAATATCGACTAGCTCAATACTAAAAGGCAGAGTTTCTGATTTTCTGACTAATGCCAAATTAAGATTAGTCGCTGGGAGGCTTTGGAATTGCTGGCTTGAGCCTTCTAGTAAGATTTCCTGCCCGCCTAGCTCAAGAATTAAACCTGGAATATTTTTTTCGTAGTCTTTTTCTAGAGGCATTTGCTTGAGAATTAACCCTGCAAAAGGTGTATCAAACAACTGAGCGTTTTTAAAAACTTTAGAGATTTTTAGTGGTTTATCAAGGCACTCAAACTGAATCTGTGATTGGTTTTTAAGACTCAACAAGTCGTGAGTAACTTTAGAGCAGTTCCCATCGCTTGAGGATATTACCAAATTCCATTTATAGTAATCTTCAAGAAGATTAGAAATCTCACCTTCTTTTACAGTTAAAAAATATTCTTTACTAAAGCCTGTCACAAAGCCACTTATAAGCAAGGTAATCAAGCCACCATGTAAAACCAATAATCCGATTTTATTAGGTGTAACTTTAAAACGCACCACAAAAGCAGATACAAGATTCAGAAATAAAATCCACATGATCAGCTTAGCGCTGGGGAAATACAAAAATCCAACTTGCACAAAATATGAATTAAAAAATTTTTCTTGAGCCAGATACAAGCCATTATTAACTTGGTAAATTGTGCCCCAAAAAGTCAGAACTCCTAAGAAAAAAAGACAAAAAGTGGTTAGCTTTAGATCAGCTAGTTTAGCAATTAGTGTTTTAATCTTCATGCTCTATCTAACATTGTAAGATAAAGGAGTGGCTATCTTCCATTCTAACGAAGAAATTGATTATAAAAGAATACTTAACCTATCCTGGCCCATTATTTTAGCGAATATTACCATCCCTCTAATAGGAGCCACTAATATGGCTGTAGTCGGTAGAATGCCCAGTCCTATCCATATCGGAGCGGTGGCACTCGGCGCGACAGTCTTACAGTGCATTGATTGGAGTCTTTCTTTTTTGAGGCGCGGCACGACCGGCATTACATCTCAAGCTTACGGCGCAGGAGATATGAGTGCAGTTTTTGCCGCATTAATTAGATCCTTACTTATCGCTCTAGTACTGGGGTTCTTGGTGACTATACTTCAGCAACCTATCTCCTGGATTGCTTTTCAGTTAATAGAAGGAAGCCCAGAAGTAGAGAAGCTCGCTCAAGAATACTTTAATATCCGCATCTGGGCCTCGATGGCGACTATGAGTAATTATGTTTTATTAGGCTGGTTTTATGGAATACAAAAACCCAAAATCGCTCTGGTACTGCGGGTCCTAATGAATATTTTGAATATTCCTCTTGCTATTTATCTAGCGCTTAATTTAGATATGGGAGTCGCTGGCGTTGCTTGGTCGGCATTCTTTTCGCATATTTTTGTTTTTGTGATGGGTGTGATTGTTACTATCTATATCTGCTACACTTCGCTCAGGCAGAGGGATAACAGCTTTGATCTGGGGTTTTTAGTACCTCTAAAAGATATCAATAAACTTTTTCAAGTCTTTAGAATTAATGGAGATATATTTTTAAGAACAGTTCTGGTATTTGTGGCGTTTTCCTGGTTTACAGCACTTGGAGCGCGAAACGGAGATTTAGAATTAGCTGTAAATTCTGTTTTACTGAATTTGTTTTGGTTTATTAGCTATGCTTTAGATGGTCTTGCTAACGCTTCAGAAGCCTTAGCTGGGCAGGCTTTGGGAGCTAATAACCTCAAGATGTTTGATAACGCCGTTAAAAAAACTTTTGTAGTTGCTTTTATATTTTCATTAATTATAGTTTTAGTCTATTGGCTATCAGGCTCATATTTAGTGGGTTTTATGACCACGTTACCTGAGGTTAAATCAGAAGCTGGTAAATATTTCCCCTGGTTGATTTTAATGCCAGTGGCTGGAGTATGGTGCTTTTTAATGGATGGTATTTATACAGGAGTGACTGAGACAAAAATCATGCGTAATATGATGATTATTAGCTTTTTGATTTACGCTGGATTTATATTATTTTTACCCTCTGTATTAGGTAACCATGGACTTTGGCTATCATTATTGTTATTTATGCTGATTAGAGGCATAACTCTGATAATACCCTTTAAAAAAATTCGCCAAGATTGTTTTTCTAACCCTAAGAGTTAAAATATAGCCATGGGCTTGCGCGATAAAATTTTCATCAAATCTTTAGCGCTAGTTTATTTTTTGGCGTTTTCATCTCTTGCCTTTCAAGTAACAGGTCTACTAGGTGCTCATGGTATTTTACCAGCAAGTGATTTACTTCAAAAAATAAAATCTCAAACTATTAATTTATCTCAATGTCTAAATATTTTACCGACAATTTTTTGGTTTAATTCTAGTGATAGTTTTTTGAAATTTTCTTGCTATATAGGAATTATTGGCTCGATACTTTTATTTACTAAGCTAAAAAGCTCTCAAAGACTGGGTTTAGTCTTCTTACTATTTCTACTTTATTTATCATTTGTAAATATTGGACAGGTGTTTTTTGGATTTCAATGGGATGTACTTCTAATCGAAACTGGCTTTTTGACAGTGTTGTATTGTTTTTTCTATCGCTATGATTTTGCCAGACCCGTTTTTAGTTTTTTATATAGATTATTAGTTTTCAAACTTATGTTTATGTCCGGTCTTGTCAAACTCACTAGCCAAGACCCTAATTGGGCTAATTTAGAAGCCCTGAGTTATCATTACCTCACCCAACCTTTACCGAATCCATTAAGCTTTTTTATACATCAATTTGGCAGTGGGTTTCATAAAATTTCATGCGCGCTGATGTTTGGTATAGAGCTGATTTTACCTTTTTTTATTTTTATCAATTCACGGCTAAGAAGCTTTGCTGGATTGTCTTTTATCGCTCTTATGCTGGCAATAATGCTCACTGGCAACTATTGCTTTTTTAATATTTTGGTAATTGTGCTTTGTGTGTGGTTGTTTGACGAAAATACCTTAGTTAAATTCATCCCAAAAACAAGTATCAAACTAAAATTTTTCAAAACGCCCATAGATATTTTGAATTTTAAAATCAATGAGCGTCTATCTCGCATGGGCATTATATCTGATAACCTCTGGCAAAAACTTTTTAAAATTATTCTTAGATTGATGTTAGTTTTTATTCTTGCTTATTACATACTTGTCAATATTTTTATTATAATTTCCCGAGCTCCTATCTCTGAAACTCAACGCTTGATTGCTTTTCAGCAATATTCCAAACTGAGTCAACCAATAGAGCGATTACATATCATAAATCCATATGGCTTATTTGCCGTTATGACCACTGTGCGCCATGAAATAATAATTCAAGGAGCTAAGCATATCCCCGGTGAGCTTGCGCCTGGTAATTGGCAGGATTATGAGTTTTATTGGAAGCCAGGTGATCCTAGCAAAAGCCCGCAACAAGTGGCTCCCTACCAACCGCGCTTAGATTGGCAAATGTGGTTTGCGGCCCTTTCTAATTATCAATCACAACCTTGGTTTGTAAATTTTTGTATTAGACTTCTTGAAAATGAACCTGAAGTACTAAAACTTATTCAGCACAATCCCTTCCCAGATCAAGCTCCAGGTTATTTACGAGCAATAGTCTATGAGTATAAATTTAATAGCCTTGAGAACTATTCCAAGACTGGCATGGCTTGGACAAGAGAGCTAAAGGGTCTATACTTGCCCTCAATCAGTCTTAAATAAATAAATTCGCAAAATAAGTATTGCTCCTTTTATTTTTTTAAGGGCAGAAATTAAAACCTTAAGGATTCGCTGAAAAACGAAATTTTGAGGTGTAATTCGCCTAAAAAAATATTAAGGATTCACTACCTGAGCCAAGATCTTTTCTTGGCTCAGGGTTGAAAAATCGACGAAGTCGCATTTTTCAGTGGATCCTTAAGAGGAGTGGGTTCTCAAGAGCTATATTTAGAAAACCTTGCTAGTAAAAACCAAGAATTTCCATCAAAAATTAAATTTAAAATATTGCCTTTATCCTCAATGCGCCAAATTCCAGCTTTGGTGCCTCGCCCCCACTGCACTGTATTAGGATTTTCTTGATTATCTATTAAAATCATGATTTCTTGATTAAGCTTGAGATTTATTACTTGTCCAATCTTACCACCAGTAAAACTTTCTATTTTTTCAATAGTGCTTGGGTTTGAGTCTGTGATTTGAATGTAATTAAGATCAGTTACATTTATAAAAGTTTGATTTTCGACATCATAATTTTCATGTTTAGAGATTGGCAATGCACTTGTTTCGCTAATTAGGCTTAAGCCTGAGCTGGGCAGATCAAATTCTCGAACTCCTTGATGTTTAGATTTTAATACTATTTCAGAATCAACGCTACCATTGAGCTTAAGTCTTTGAAAACCATTATTTAAAATTTTTGCTTCTGTTACTGCTCCGATGATATTCTCACTAGGTATAGAAGAGGGTGGTTTTCCTTCCGGCCCTCTTGGACCTTCTGGTCCCCTGGCTCCTTCTGCTCCTCTTAGACCTTCTGGTCCCCTAGCTCCTTCCAGCCCTCTTGGACCTTCTGGACCAATATCTCCTTTTGGACCAGGAGGACCAGTGTTTGCTAATGTTGAAGGAATTACAACGGGATTAGGATTATTAGTATCAATATTTCTGTTATCTTGACTATCAATTATTAAAACGGTATATTTTAGTGGATTATTCTCTGGTATGTAAGCTCCTGATACAGAAATTATTATTTTAGTATCAGCACCTACTCGAGGCATTTGAATTTTGAATTTCTTCTTATTTTTATAAATATGAGGAATTAAATCATAAGTGATAACATTATTTTCTAAACCCTTTACCATTGCCTTTATCTTTAGTGGATTTTTTTTAGAATTAAGATCTTTGAGATTTAACTCTAATTCTGTATCTTCTGGAATAACAACTGGAAGTCCCAAGTTGATTTTTGCTTGAATAGAATTGATAATCATAAGTTGTATTAGCAATATTGAAACAAAAGAGTATTTATTCATCTTCTGAAAAACATGATTATTTTGACCTATACGAACGAATCCTGGTTTTTTTCTTATAAATTGATTTTTATAATACATCACAAGCCTCCCTTCTTTGTTAGGCGGATTCCGCCTCAAAACTTTGTTTTTCAGCGAATCCTTATTATTTCGCTCAAAAAGAATCTACTGTTTGATAAGAATTATTAACCTAACTAGGTATTGAAGCATGGTCAATTCTTGTTGAGCGAAATAAATATACAAAGCAAATTCTAAAAAAATTTGACATCAAATTTTTACAATTTGTGTTTTTCTAGCTCATCATTTGAAATAGTTTAGATTTAATCTGACACTTTAGGATAGGATAGTTGATGAGAGGGAGCGTAGCTCCCTCTCATTGGCACAATTAAAGGAGTGTTAGAAATGACAAATACAGAAAAGAAAATCATAAAGCCGAAGTTAGGACTATTAGCTTTGGCAAAACAGCTTGGTAATGTTTCACAAGCT
>JBEAYS010000047.1:0-11202 GCA_041170505.1 Cyanobacteriota bacterium | reverse complement strand
GTTGTGCTAATGGTATTATTTTGTTTTTTGCGTAATTCGTAGACAATGTCTCGAGAAGTAAGATAAGATAAGGTCTGCCCCAGCACGCTTAATTGCAGTCAGGGACTCTATTATTGCTGGTTCTAAATCTATGTATCCAGCTTGGTAAGCAGAATAAATCATCGCGTATTCGCCGCTAACTTGATAAGCGGCAATCGGTATGGTGCTGTTTTGCTTAAAGGTCTGGATTATATCCCCGTACCAGCCAGCAGGTTTTACCATAACGATATCAGCTCCCTCAGCGATATCTAATTCTAGCTCCCTGAGCGCTTCGCGAGAATTTCCGTAATTCATTTGATAAGAACTTTTGTCTTTTGGGATATCAGAGTTCTCTTTGCTGGATTTTTTACTGCCAAGCGAGCCCAGGGCATCTCTAAAAGGTGCATAAAGATTGGATTTGTACTTAGCTGTGTAAGACATGATCTTAGTATCAAAAAATTTATTAGCGTCAAGTGCTTCGCGAATAGCTCCAATTCTTCCATCCATCATATCTGACGGAGCCACAATATCAGCGCCAGCTTCAGCTTGCGCTAGTGCCATACTGGCTAGAACCTTGACTGTTTCATCATTTAAAATTTTGCCATCTTTAATCAGACCATCATGCCCGTGGTTGGTATATGGGTCTAGTGCTATATCACTAATCAAGATCAATTCTGGAAATCTTTTTTTTATGGCGCGAATTGTTTTTTGGTTTAGGGAGTTAGGGTTAAATGATTCTTCTGCGCTTAGTGTCTTAAACTCTTCTTCCACAACAGGAAATAATGCTATAGCCCTTATGCCTAGTGCCATTGATTCTTCGATTTCTCTAAGGAGATTATCAAGGCTAAATCTATAAATATTTGGCATTGATTTTATTGCTTGGTTCTCTGACCCGGATTTTACAAAAACCGGATAGATTAAATCCTCTGCTGTAACCCAGTTTTCTTGGGTTAGAGAAATAATTGAAGAATTTTTTCTAAGCCTTCGCGGTCTGATTTTAAACATTTAGTTTCCTCTTGGCTGTTTCTATAGCCACCAAAACCTGTCTGCGAGAGGTTCCGCCAGGAATGTCTCTAGCGTCAACAGAGTTTTCTGGTTTTATGAAATCATAAATATTCTCTAAAAAGCACTCGTGATAAGCTCTCCACTCTGTAAGTGTGAGTTGATGCGGGAATTTTTGCATAGCGATGCAATCGCTTACTATCTTGCCAGTGAGCTTGTAAGCCTCTCTAAAAGCCATTCCTGACTTGCTAAGGTAATCAGCGATATCAGTCGCTCCGCAAAAACTATTAAAAACTTTTTTATACATCTCATCACGATTGATTTTTATATTCTCTAAAAAAGACTGCATAATCACAAGAGATTTTTTAACGGTGCTATTAGCCATAAAAAGCAATTCTTTATCTTCTTGCAAATCCTTGTTATAAGCAAGTGGAAGAGCCTTAAGTGTGATCATAAGAGCGTTTAGCACCCCAATCACTCTGCCGGTTTTGCCGCGAACCAGCTCTGGAATATCAGGATTTTTCTTTTGTGGCATCATGCTCGAGCCAGTTGCATGGCTATCGGCAATTTCTATATACCCAAACTCTTGACTATTCCAAATTATCATTTCTTCTGCTAGTTGCGAAAGATGAATCATAATCATCGAAAGCACAAATTCATACTCACAGACAAAATCCCTGTCACTGACAGCATCTAAGCTATTGGTGCTAATTCCACTAAAGCCAAGCTCACGCGCGCAAAATTCTCTATCCAGCTGGAAGCTTGTTCCAGCAAGCGCTCCAGAGCCTAGCGGACAAATATCAATTCTTTTAAGAGCATCCTTAAGTCTTTCAATGTCTCTTGCTAGCTTGGTCTCGTGAGCCATCCAAAAATGCCCCAAGCTAATCGCTTGAGCTTGTTGGAGGTGAGTGTATCCCGCCAAAATACAATCAATATCTACTTCAGCTCTGTTAATAAGTGCCTTACTTAAATCTTGAAGAAGATTTTTAAGCTCAAGGGCTTGATTTTTTAACCAAAGTCTTAGAGCTGTTATCACTTGATCATTACGGCTACGCCCAGTATGAAGTTTCTTGCCGGTTTCGCCGATAAGCGTAACTAACTCAGCTTCAATAAAACTATGAATATCTTCTTGGTTTTTTATATCTTCTATCCGCTCAGAAAAATTTATATAAATCTGTTCTAAACCATTAACAATATTTTCGGCTTCTTTAAGAGTAATAATCCCCTGTTTACCAAGCATTTGAGCATGGATTTTACTAGCTTCAATGTCCTGCGGGAATAATTCCTTATCAAAAATTAGACTTTGATTAAAATCATCTAAGATTTCACTAGCTTTTTTAGTAAATCTCCCTTCCCAAAGTTTAGAATTATTGCCCATTTAAGCCAATTTTAGCAAATTTTAAAACGATTAGACTTTTTAGGATTAAATAAGTTTAATTATTCTCTTGTCAAATACAATAAAAATTTTAATTTGTATATTTATGACCTTTTTTAGGTTTTAGGGACTCTGGGATGGACTATTCGAATATAAATGATTTTTTGGATTTGCGTAATTTAGCTAAATCAAAACCTTTTGATAGAGCCGCTGATATTGGTCAAGGATTAGGCAAACGTTTTTCACGTATGTTAAGTGGATTTGGACATAAATATAATTTTGAATCGGGGCTTAATCCCCTTAAAACCCCAACAATGACTGCCATTAATACCAACTCTATTCAAGCCTATCTCAATGGTGTTTCACTTACTAGCCCGATAAAACTACTTGCTGATAATGGTTTAATGTATGATGTTTTTGATTCGACAGATTACTCAAGACGCTTAGGTAATAATTCTTTAAGCTCAGGTCAGCTCAGCGACCCGTTTACAGGTGAGGTGATAGATTTTAATGGTGAGGATGAATTTAAATCAGCCCTAGCAAAATTAGAAGAATCTCGCATGAATTATCTAAAAGAGCGTGCTCAAGCTGATTTGCTTCTTGCTAGTGGTGGAACTCCTGCTCAAGTAAGTTCTATTTTAAAAGCAACAGCTCCTACTAAAAACGGTGTCTCTATCCTAGACCAACCAGATTCAGCAGAAGCGCAAGAATATCAAGCGATGATGAAACAAAAAGTCTATGATGCTATTATGGCTAGTGCCAAATCTATGAATTTAGGTGAATTAAAAGCTTTTTCATCATGGGTGCCAGGATTGCAAGGATTAATAATCTCAGCAGAAGCAAAAGCTTTAAAAACTGGTCTTTCTCCAACACAATTAGATATTACTAGCCTTGGGGAAATCGATAAAAAAGATTTTGAACTCGAATTAAAATTCTCTAATCGCAAGCATTTAAGCCAGTTAGATTTTAGTGACCATCTAGATTTTAGTGTAGTTAATCTAAGAAAAATATTAGATAGGTTCAATCATAAACAAACCCGCAATAGCCTTGATTGGAATCCGACTATTGATATAGCTTGAATATTAAAAAAAAATAATACCGTAAATACTTGTGGTTGCCGGGTTTTATTTTTATAATTTATTTATCATTATGGTAAGTTTAAGTGCTGAAGTTGGTTCTCTTATTGAAAATCGTGTTAATTATTTCTCTAGTTCACAAGGTCCAAATGATTTTAGAGGTGAAATACTTGAGGCTAAGGAAGCTAGAAATCGTATTTCAAAATATCTTGAAAACCTCGAAGTTGCAGAGGAATTTGAAAGAGAAGTAACTCCAAAACTTGTTTCGGTATCATTACAAGAATTAACTCGCGCTTTTGTAGAGGGTGAATCAAGTAAATTTATAGAACTTTGTAAAAAGATGAACGGTTCTGTTGAATATCTTCATAAACCTAATGCTATAAGAGATTTGTTTGATAATTTACTAAAAGATTCTAACTCAAATCTAGATTTAATAATAGAGGGGTTTAGAGAGGTTTTTCGATCACCAAAAATTGGATTAAGAATCAGTGCTGAGCAGTTTGTTAGTTTTTGTTCTAATGATTCTAAGACAGTAATAAATCTCTTAAAAAATCTTGATCAAGGTTGTTTTTATAAAATCATGAACAGTATTCTAACAAATTCAAATTCAGATCTAAAAAGCATTCAAGCATTTAAATTTGCTTTTAAATTAGCTCCTGAAGTTTTTAAAAAATCACTACAAATTTATAAAATAGAACCTGAAAAATATAACTCAGTGCCTAAATTATTAAGAGAATTTTTAGAACATCAAGTTCAGAACTAATTAGTCAATCTGCGCTCTTTGTAATTTATTAGAATAATCAATAGATATTGTTTTGTATTGGGTGTAAGTCTCTAGTGAAGCGACTCCCGATTCGCGTGTACCGTTACCAGTTTGCTTCCAGCCCCCAAAAAAACTAGCTCCACCACATTCTGCACCTATGGTTGGGGCGTTTACATAAACTAAGCCAGACTCCAGTAGGCGAGCGGCTTTGTGAGCAAGATTAATATCGCAGGTATAGATAGCATTTGAAAGACCATACTTTATATCATTAGCTATTGAAACAGCTTCCAGTAGTACATCTTCGGCAAGGCGAACGACTGATGTTGATTCGACTTCTATAACTGCAAGAACCGGACCAAAAACCTCTTCGCGAGTTATTTTCATACCATGGCGCGCCCTTAGAATGGTAGGAGCATAATAGTAGCCGTTATGTGAACCATCATCCAGAATTTTACCGCCGGTAATTAATTCTGCTCCTTCTTCAAGAGCTTCTGTTACCATATTATGAATTTTGTGGAGTTGTTTTTCGCTAATAATTGGGGTGTAATCTATCGCTGATTTTTTTGAATTTTCGTCATAAAAATTTTTAACGCGAGTGCTAAGCCTTTCAATTACAGTATTTGAGATGGATTTATCTATGATTAATCTAGAGGTGCTTGTACAACGCTGTCCTCCAGTACCATAAGCTCCCCAAAGCACCCCCTCCTCGACAAGATCTAAATTAGCATCTTTAAGTACTATTGCAGAATTTTTACCACCAAGCTCAAGCGCGCATTTTTTAAAACCTTCAGCTGCTAGCATTGAAACATGCTTGCCTACAGGGACTGAGCCGGTAAAACTAACAAGCTTAACGTAAGGACTTTTTATTAGATGTTCTCCTACGTCTCCAGCTCCGTAAGCGATTTGAGCGACGCCTTCTGGCAAGCCAGCTTCATTTAGAATATCCACAAATAATTTACCAGATAATGGTGCTAACTCTGATGGCTTTAGAATAAAAGTATTACCCGCAATTAATGCTGGAGCGGCTTTCCAGGCTGGGACCGCCATTGGAAAATTCCAAGCAGTAATAAAAACACAAGGACCGAGAGCTTCTCTAATGGTGATAATTTCTTTATTGGGCATTTCGGATTGACCGGTCAGACCGTACATGCGACGACCCTCTCCAATAAAAAAATCAAAAACATCAACTACTTCCTGAACCTCTCCAAGAGCCTCTTCTAGAGGTTTTCCGTTTTCTTGATGTAGTAATTCAGCTAGCTGTGTCTTGCGCTCAGCAAAAATATTACGAGCTCTTAATAGATATTCTGCTCTTTTGGGTGCTGGCTTAGAATTCCAGAATCTAAATGCTAGAGCGGATTTGCGAAGCATGGCGTTTAATTCATCCTCTGATGAGATTTGATGCTGGGATACAAGCTCTTTTATTTTAGAAGGGTTGTAATTAAATATCATATTGTCTTTTATCATAAAAAATCCTTTTAAACTAGCTCGGTGATTACATCTAATCCAAGCTCTAAATCTTCTTTAGAGATCAAAAGATCTGGTGCTAATCTAATTATATTGCCGTATGTGCCGCATCCCAAAAGAAGAACCCCTTTTGACAGAGCATGTTTTTTAATTTTGTTAACTATATCAGCATCTGGAAAAACAAGAGCTATCATTAATCCCAATCCCCGCACCTGGATTTTTGGGTTATGGTAAGCGCTAAATCCATGCCCTGATTTAGGACTATTAGTCTTCACTGCTCCCTCTAAGACCGGCTCACGCGTGTCTGATCCTGGAAATTTTTTAGTCATATACTCAAAAACATATTCACCTTTAGCAGCTACATTCTCGATAACCTTGTCTCTTTTTAGGATTTCTATCATCTTAAGAGCGGCCGCGCAAGAAACCGGATTGCCCCCAAAAGTCGTTCCATGAGAGCCTGGTGGCATTTTTTGCATTAGTTCTTTTTTGGCGATAAAAGCTCCCAGCGGCATTCCGCCCGACAAACCTTTTGCCATCACTTGAATATCCGGCACTACCCCGAAATGCTCACTAGCAAACCATTTGCCAGTTCTGCCCATGCCTGATTGAACCTCATCAAAAATTAGTAAAATTCCATACTTATCACAAAAATCTCTTAAGCACTGAAGGTAGTTTTTACCGCCATGCAAGCCAGCAGATGGAATATAGCCGCCTTCGCCTTGTACAGGCTCGACGATAATCGCCATGATAGATTCAGGATGCAAGACACTATCACAATATCTTTGGAAAATTTCAAGCAAGTGATCCACCAAAAACTCTCTGCCTCTTGGAGTGCCGATTTCGTAGATATTAGGAAATTCTGTAACATGCACGCCGGGCAGAAGTGGCTCGTAATAGCGTCTATAACTGGATTTTGAGGTGGTCAGGGCTGTTGCTCCCAGAGTGCGCCCGTGAAAGGCTCCTCTATGGACAAGTATATTAGTTCGCCCGGGCTGAGCTAGCTTAGCTAGTTTAATAGCGCCGTCCATGGCTTCTGCTCCGCTATTAGAAAAAAAACTACAAGCCAGATCACCAGGACAAATATCAGCAAGCTTTTCAGCTAGATCGATATTAGCAGGATAATGAACTACACAACTAGTATGAATGCATTTAGCCGCTTGCTGGGCGATAGCCTCAACTACCTCTGGATGGCTGTGCCCAAGCTGGTTTACGGCAATACCGCTAGTAAGATCTAAATATTTTTTACCTTGATCGTCAAAAACAAAAGAGCCTTTTGCGTGAGTAATAACAATTTCATGAGCTCTTGCTAGTGCAGGGGATAAAAATTCTGCATCTCTTTTTAAATAATCGGACATAATATTATCCTACCACTTCATAGTGGCAAAAGAATCCATTCGAATATTGACTCTATTGCGGTAAATCAAGAGTAAAAGAGCTAGTCCGATAGCCGCCTCTGCCGCCGCTAGCGCCATCACAAAAAGACTAATTACTTGTCCTTTTACTTCACCAGGATCAATATAATGGCTAAAAGCCACGAAGTTTAAATTAACAGCATTAAGAATTACTTCAATGCTCATAAGCACCCGAAAAGCATTATTACGAGTAATCAAGCCATAAAGACCAATTGAAAATAATAAAGCGGATAAAATAAGATAGTGATTTATACCAATGTGAAAAAAATCAAGATAATTAAATTGAAAAAATAAAGCACGCAAATAGTAAAAAATCGAAATTCCCATAATTAGTTTTTTTCCTCCAAGGTATTAATGTTTTTCTTAGATAGGATAATAACTCCCACTAAGACGATTAAAAGTAAAATAGAAACCAATTCAAAAGCAATTAAATAATCACTCAGCATAAAAGCACCAATCTTAGTGGTGTACTGCTTAGAAAGTATCCCGACAGAACCCAATAACTGATCGGCTTTTGTGGTGTGTGCGATCAAATCCCAGTTTTGGGAATTTATAAGAGCTACCATCAAAAAGAAAAAAGCTGATGAAACAAAAATTCCAATCAATCTTCTTGCTTTTATATCACCGATTTCGGTGTCTTCGTCTCTAACTACGTCACTTGCTGTCTCTTTTAGCGAACAGAGCATGATTGCAAAAATTATCACCAAAACTATACCAACAGCATAGATTAGGATCTGAGAAACTGCCACAAAATTGGCAGAGAGCATAAAATACAATCCAGCGATGGCTGTAAAGGCTCCAATTAGAAGAAAACCAGCTCTAATGAGATTGGGGTAGAGAATCATGCCCAGAGAGCAAATTACGGCAATCCCAGCCAAAATATAAAAAGGTATATATGAAAAACTAAATAATAATTCCATAACTGTAAAATATTCTATTACATAAATGCTTTTTTGCCAAATTTTGGGTATATTTTATAAATAAGGTTTTGTAATTTAGGTGAATTTAAAAGAACTAGTAGAAACCAGAATTGTAATTGATAATGAAATTTGTCATGGTAAACCTCGTATTAAAGGTACAAGAGTTACTGTCTCTGATGTTCTTTTGGCACTAGCGGAAGGCATGAGTCATACTGATATTTTGCGAAATTTTAGATCTATTCAAGTGCAAGATATTCAATCTGTAATTGCTTATGCTTATTGTGTCTGCGATAATATCAAAATTAAACTTAGATCTTCTTTTGGAGATCAACAACTAATTAATTCAGCACAAGGAAGCGAACTGATTGAGGAGACTCACTCCGGCTTGACTATTCAAGAAGTTGAAAAACTTAAATTTTCTGCGGCTCTTGAAGAGCAAGCCGCTATCCAAGAAGAAATAACTCGTGATAAAGTTGCTCAAATTAAATCCAAAAAAACCCAAAAAACCTCCGCTCCCACTACTAAACGTGAACCACCAAAAGAGCGTCCTTATGACCTTTTGATAGATATTTCAGCAGAACCTCTTACTAAAATTTTTAGTGATATAGATGGTCTTGAACAAGGGCTTGATATGAGTTTTGATAATTATATTTTTCAACTTCGTCAAGATGCAAAACCTTGGCTTACTTACTCTATAAAGACTGGCGTGGAAATAGATCCAGCGATGAAACGAAATTTACTCGAGACATATAAATCTCTAAACGGTAAAAATGTCGAGGCTGTTTTTGAAGGCTATCTTACTACTGATCGTCAGCATAAAGTTTTTTTACAAAAAACTCCCGACGGAGATACATGCGGAAGAGCTCTTTAGGCTATTTCTTCATCTGCTTCAATTTCTGGTACTGGTATTTCGGGCTCTGCTTATAATACTAAATCTTCTTCATCAACCGGAAACGAAGTTTCGGCATCAGCTAAATTGGTTTCTTGACTAGTTGGTTTAGTATCTTCTTGTACTTCTTCATCTTTTGTTTCAAGTGCTTTGATATCCTCATCTTTATAAGGAATATTAGTACCGGCTTTTTCTTTTTCTTGTGGAGTTAAATCTTTTGATTGTTCGTTCATTTTCTCAAGCTGACTTTTAATATCTTCTTTATGATTTTCTTGCATGTACTGGAAATAGTCTTTTGAGGCTTCTTCTGGCTTAAATCCTAAATTACTCTCATCTAAAACTGCTTTACCATCTTTTTCTGTCACACCTGCATAAGCAACTTTATCCATACGCTCGTATAATTCACTAGCCTTATCTACCTGCTTAGATAATTTATCAAGATTTTCTTTTTCGCTTGCTGATAAACTTGAATCGTTTTTCAATCTTGCTATTTCAGTTTTAACAGCTTCTCTCTGCTCTTTTAGATCTGTTTTACCGTGACCTGGTTCTTGTAATTTTTTGGATAGATTATCAAGTGCTGTGTCTAAGCCTTTATCATTTTTACCTGCTTGTTTAAGCTTATCAATAGCTCCATTAGGACCAGTAAGCGATTCTTTCATTTTATCTCGCGCGACAAGGGCTGGACCTTGGTCTCCGCGAGCAAGGCTGTCCATAGGCTTAATATATTTATCGATGATATCTTGTTGGATTTGATCCATTCCTTCTTGATGTCGAGTGCCTTTAGAAAGATCATAGGCTTTTTGGAAACTATCAATTACTTCTTTTGCGTTAAAACCCTCTTTAAATAGATCCTTTCCTTCGCCGAAATTAGCTTCATATTTATCTTGAAAGTCTTTATATGCATCTTTGAAATTCTTATCACTAAGATTATCTTTTGCTATTTCTTCGCCTAAATTCTTAATTCTTTCTGAGAATCCTGCACTATGTTCACGAAAATCTTTTATTAAACCTTGTAATTCTTTTTGGACGGCTGGCTCAAGTTTATTAGGAGTAACTCTACCGTCTTTTGCCACAGCACCTTTATCTATGGCTTTTTGAGGAGATTCTTTCATGTCCTGAGCCATGGCTGATGCTAGTTTTTGTACAACTTGTGCAGAAGTGGGGCCAGATGTTGTTTTTTGTGGTTGTTGAGCTTCAGCTTTAGCTGTACTTGCTCCTGGTCCACCTCCAAATTTGGGTGCTGATATAGGACTGCCCCCAGCAGCACCACCAATTGGACTATGAGGGGGTCTAGATGGCGGACCAATCGGACCAGTAAGTGGATCTTGTAAATTTTCAAGTGTTCTTGTTATATATCTTTTATTAAATTCTGGAAATTCGGCCGCCGAATAATCTATTGGCTCACCTCTTGATGCAAAGTGAGTATCTGGGCGTTGTCCTATTGTCCGAAGAGGATCTAAACCATTTCTACCACGTGAACCAGGACCATCACTTGTAACAGAAACATTGGTTATACTTGGTCTTATTGCTTCTCCTGGCATAAATTTTCTTTTAAACTTAACCTTGACCTTGCTTTGTTAAATTTGCAATTTTTGTTGCGCCTCCGACAATAGTATCAACTCCAGCTTTTACAATTGCTCCTACTTGTTTACTGCCTTCTAACCAACCTGCCGCTATTAATCCTTCATTTTGAAGTCTTTTAAACTCTTCTTTAATTTTTGCTTGTAACATTTCTTTTGGTACATTTAGTTTTGTAGCACCAAAAATGTTATAGGCTAATGTAGCGTATGGTGAACTAACATCTTTTGCTTCTTTACCTTTTTGTTCATTATTCTCATTACTTCTTACCAAATTATTTTGATCTGGAGTTTGAGGAATTTCTGAAAAATTATTATCATTTTTATTATCGTTAGTATTTTGGTCTAGACGATTTGTCCTTAACGAAAGACCTCTTGGTTTAACCTCATTACGCCTTGTACCACCAACAGAGGTTGTCAAAGATGAACTCCTGTTATTATTCTTTAAACTGTTTAATGAATTTACCATTTTGTAGTTAATCAATTAAAGTACATATTTATATTAAGCTTCAATTAAGTTATATCCTCCTTTTTTATTTATAAATCATCAGAAAAATATATATTAGAATCATTACTTTGATTCGGTACCATCTTTTCTATATCATCACTAGCAAGAGATTCTAAACTAAGCCTGTTACCATTCTGGTCATTAAATTGTGAAAGTTGATGATTAGCAATATTATAATTTTGTATATTTGGATTATTT
>JBEAYS010000046.1:0-3299 GCA_041170505.1 Cyanobacteriota bacterium | reverse complement strand
CTTCCTAAACAATACGCAAGACCAGACTTAGATAAAACAAAGCTTGGAGAGATCATTGATGTTATAAGCGATATAGATATTGGCAATAAAGAAAGTCAATCTAAAGATATGCTTGGTCGTATCTATGAATATTTTATTGGTCGTTTTGCAAGTGCCGAGGGCAAGGGTGGCGGTGAGTTTTATACTCCAAGTTGTGCTGTTAGGTTACTTGTCGAAATGCTTGAGCCTTATGAAGGTAGAGTTTTTGACCCTTGCTGTGGTAGTGGTGGAATGTTTGTGCAGAGTGAGAAGTTTATCGAGGCTCATGGTGGTAACAAAGACAACATAGCTATTTATGGACAAGAATCTAATCCTACGACTTGGAGACTAGCTAAGATGAACCTGGCTATTAGAGGTATCTCAGGTAATCTTGGTGCTCAGCACGCTGATAGCTTTCATAATGACCAGCACAAGAATCTCAAGGCAGATTTTATAATAGCGAACCCCCCATTCAATATTAGTGACTGGGGCGGAGATAGATTGGTAGATGATATTCGCTGGAAGTATGGTGTCCCGCCTCCTGGTAATGCTAACTATGCTTGGATTCAGCATTTTATACATCATCTATCACCTGCTGGTATAGCTGGGTTTGTCATGGCTAATGGTTCACTCTCGTCTAACACTTCAGGTGAAGGTGAGATTCGTAAGAGTTTAATACAAAATGGTCTTGTAGATTGTATTGTAGCTATGCCTGATAAATTATTCTACACGACTGGTATTCCTGCTTGCTTGTGGTTTGTTTCTAGGGATCGTCATAATCAGAAATACAGAGACAGACATAACGAGGTCTTATTTATCGATGCTCGCAAGCTGGGGACCATGGTCACTCGTAAACTTAGAGAATTAACAGAAGAAGAAATACTTAGAATCGCTGATACTTACCACCAATGGCGTAACAAAAAAGGTAAGTACGAAGATATCAAAGGCTTCTGTAATGCTGCTTCACTAGAAGAAGTAGAGAAGAATAATTTTGTACTAACTCCTGGTCGCTATGTAGGCTTTGAAGCTGAAGAAGAGGACGATGAGGCTTTTGAGGAAAAAATGTCTAGGTTGACTAAAGAGCTTGGCGAACAATTTAATGAGTCTAAGGTTTTAGAAGAGAGAATAAGAACAAATTTAGCAAGCATAGGCTATAGCCTAAACTAAGAGTAAGAAAATAGTTATGACCAAAAGTAAAAAATCAACAATAGATGTTCAGGGTACAGCAGTTACAGTTTTGTCTAAAGAACAAGATGATTATATTTCCTTAACAGATATGGTTAAGAATTTTGATGGGGGTTCTGCCCTAATTGAGCAATGGCTAAAAAACAAAGACACCATCTTGTTTTTAGGAGTTTGGGAGCAGATAAATAACCCTGATTTTAATTCCCTCGAATTCGAGGGAATTAAAAATGAGGCAGGTAGAAATAGTTTTTTCTTGTCTGCCAAAAAATGGATAGAAACCACTAATGCTACTGGATTAATAGCTAGTGCTGGTAGGTATGGTGGTACTTATGCTCATAAAGATATTGCTTTTGAATTTGGTTCATGGCTTAGTCCAGAATTTAAGCTATATCTAATAAAAGAATTCCAAAGACTTAAAGAAGATGAGAATAGACGTCTTTCTCTTGATTGGAACTTGAACCGTACTCTTGCAAAAGTAAACTACCGAATTCACACCGATGCTATCAAAGAAAAAATCATCCCTTCTGTTATCACCAAAAAACAACAGAACTTAACTTACGCTAATGAAGCAGACCTGCTCAATGTTGCACTCTTTGGAATGACCGCTAAACAATGGCGTGACCAAAATCCGAGTATTAAAGGAAATATTAGAGACTATTCTTCGATAGAACAGTTATTAGTTTTGGCTAACCTAGAGAGTCTCAATGCTGAGTTTATAAGAATGGAACTGACTCAAGGAGAGAGACTCAAGAAACTAAACCAGATAGCTATAGAGCAAATGAAGTCACTTATTGGTCAAGCGAGTATCAAAAAGCTAAAGGGTAAGGAGAACAATAATTAGTGCTAACGAAAGAAGAAACTAAATTTAAAGAAACTGAGATTGGGCTTATTCCGGAGGAGTGGAAGGTTAAAGAGCTTGGGGATATTATAGAGTTCAATCCATATAGGTCACTCAAGAAGGGTACTATTTGTAATTTTGTCACAATGGCAGATTTAAACCCATTTCAAAGACAAATAGCCAAGTCTTGTATTAAAGAATTTAGTGGTGGATCAAAATTTAGAAATGGTGACACTTTACTTGCAAGAATTACGCCGTGTTTAGAGAATGGTAAAACTGCTTTTGTTGACATTTTAAAGAATAATATTGTTGCGGGTGGGTCAACTGAGTTTATGGTATTAGCACCCTGTGATAGTAAAGTCATTGACAATACTTTTATATACTACCTTTTCACATCTAAGGTTATTAGAGATATGGCTATCAAGTCGATGGTTGGATCTTCTGGAAGGCAACGTGTACAAGAAGACATGCTAGCTGGTTATAAAATTTCATTACCACCCCTTCATGAACAAAAATCAATAGCAGAAATCCTCTCCTCCCTGGATGAGAAGATAGAACTTAACCGTCGCATGAATAAGACTCTAGAAGAGATGGGTAAGGCTCTCTTTAAGAGATGGTTTGTAGACTTTGAGTTTCCTGATGAAAACGGCAAGCCTTATAAATCCTCTGGTGGCAAGATGGTAGACAGTGAGCTTGGGGAGATACCTGAGGGGTGGAAGGTTGATTTATTAGGCAATCTTATTAATAGACTCGAATCGGGTAAAAGACCAAAAGGAGGAGTTGATTCATCACTCAAAGTAGGTATTCCAAGTATTGGTGCAGAAAATATTAATGGTTTAGGGTTTTATGATTACTCTAAAACTAAATTTGTGGATAGAGATTTTTATGATAAATCACTAAAAGGTAGAGTTCATGATTACGACACCCTGTTATATAAAGATGGGGCTTCCTTGGGGCGAAAAACTCTATTTGGCAAAGGTTTCCCCTTCTCTGAATTTATGGTTAACGAACACGTTTTTATACTTACAGGGAGTGAAGAAATCTCATCCTTCTTCTTGTATTTTTGGTTGGATCAACCAACTGTAACTCAAGACATCATAAATTTAAATGCAAATTCCGCTCAACCTGGTTTAAACATGGAGTCAGTAAAGTCTTTAAATATTTTGAAACCATACCAAGTTGTTGTAAATCAATTCAACCAATTTGCAAAACCCATAATAGACTTGATCCTTAAAAATTCCATTGAGTCACATTTATT
>JBEAYS010000045.1:0-7753 GCA_041170505.1 Cyanobacteriota bacterium | reverse complement strand
CAACAACTACTATATTTAGCTGTCCTGCGCCTGGCTGAACTAATTGTAGTGGGGCTGGTCTTGCCATAGAGATTGGAGCTTGCTCCATCGGCTCAAGGTGTAAAGAATCCCCTTTTGATTTTTTACCAAAAACTGTATCCATTGCCGCTTCAAATCCTTGCATCTTAGTAAAACCTTCCTCTTTTTTAGTTGTATCTGCGTTTGCCATCTTAGTCAAGCGTCTTTTGACATCAGGTCCTGGAGGGGGAATTTTATAACTATCTTCTACTTGGAATAAATCATCGAACCCTTCATTGACGACATTTTCGTCAGGTCCCATCCAAAGGTTTTTAATTTTAAACAATCCCATTTCTTTTTTGATCTCCTCTAATCATCAAAAAGTACCCTGCCAAGACGAATCATCGTTGATCCATATTGACTAGCGAGCTTGTAATCATCACTCATACCCATTGACAACACTGTCAAGGAGTCTGAGTCAGACGACTCCAGTTCCTTTTTTAATTGACGTGTTTGCTCAAAAATAGTTTCATTTTTTTTTGCATCTTGATAAAATCCCATCGTCATCAAGCCACGTATTTTTAGATTACACATATTTTTGATTTCTGTAAAATCTTTTTTCAAATTTTCTGCAGAAAACCCATTTTTATCTCCGGTTGAATTGATCTGGAGAAGAACTTCTTGGGTTTGGGCCAATTTTTGGGCCCGAGCATTAATTAATTGTGCCGTTTCAAGTGAACCAACAGATTGGATAAGTCTAAAATTACCAACAGCTTTATTGATTTTGTTAGATTGAAGTGGACCTAGAAGCTGCCATTCTATTTCGGGGACCTCTTCTTTGAGGCGCGTTTGCCGTTCCAAAGCTGGTAATACATAATTTTCACCAAAGCATCTTAACCCTGCCTGATAAGCTTCTATGACCTGGGCGTCGCTAGCGTACTTGCTGACAGCAATTAATTTAATTTTGCCACTTGATATAGCTCCATTTAGATCATCATCAATTTTGCTCAGTTTGCTTGCGATACTTGGCATAGATAATTTGAACCCTAAATAATATTTTTATCTAGTTTTAGGTATTTGTCATTTTTTTGGCTTAAAATTGTGCTATTTTTTTAAAGATAAAGGTGGGTTGCCTAAACCCGGGCTTGTGGCGGAATTGGCAGACGCGCTTGACTTAGGATCAAGTACCTCACGGTGTTAGAGTTCGACTCTCTACAAGCCCACCATTTTTTATATACTCGCAAAACTCAATAACAAAGCAAGTCCTAGAGCAAAGTTAGCTTTGTGGAGCATCTCGCTTTGTTGATGTAAACGTTCAAAATTTGGAAGATCATTCTCGTAACTATCAATCATTTTTGGAGATAGTTTAAATGCTAAAACTAAGCTCACTATTCCGATCCCCACCACCAAAATCGAACTGCTAAAAAGGCTTGTATTAAAGGTTTTGATTATAGAGTCTTCTGCATTATTAATGATATAAAAACTTGATTTGTAAACAATCACGAATTCAAAAAATTTAGCGATAAGTAATGTGATTGCCGAAAATTTTATCCAACGATCGAAGCGACTAAATAAATCTATCATCACCGCTCCAGCTTCTTGACGACTCAAATTTCCAAAAATCGAGGGAGCGGTTAAAGCCCCAATAGTAATGGTTCCGCCAGTTATGACTATTAAACTTATAAGTTGAAGTGCAAATAAAATTTCTTGTATATTTGGCATAGATAATAATTCTATAGTGCTTTTGATAAGTTACAATTATTCTTGATAGGATTTAATCCTGATTTAAGCTTGTTAATATGCTCGTACTAGCAATAGATTCCAGTTCAGATAGGATTTCGGTGGCAGTTCTAGACTCCCAAACTGAGTCTTTATATTTTAAGGATCCACTCCCTGAGGCAAGTTCCCTTCTTGGCTCAGGGTTGAAAAATCGTCGAAGTCGCATTTTTCAGTGGATCCTTAATTTGAGCCTTGAGCTAAGATCTTCAAGCCTTGTGCAGGTTCTAGTTAGTGAGTTTCAAAAACAAAATCTAAATGTACAAGATCTTGGTCTAATCCTTACGGTGAGCGGTCCTGGCTCATTTACTGGTATTCGCACATCCGCTACTGTGGCTAAGACATTATCTGCTGAGCTAAATATCAAGATTTTTTCTGCTAATAAATTTGAGCTTTTGCGCTATCAGCTTGGTGAGCCTAATGCAAAAATAGCAATTCCAGCAGGTAAAAATGATTATTTTGTTTCGTTAAGTAGTAATTACAATGATTTTAGTGAAAACTATTTTACTCTCGAATACCCAGATCAAGATATAAAACTCCTGGATAATATCTTATCCTTGGATTTGTTATCCAATTTTTGGGAGAATAACATGTGTCTCAAGTCGCATTATTTTGATTACGAGAGCTTCCAGCCATATTATCTGCGCGAACCAAGTATCGGCAAGGTAAATACCCCTAATAAAACTTCTAAACTTATCGCTTAAGCCTCTGCCAGCCTGGGAATTGAAAAATAGGTCATTTGGCCTATATTGAGTTTTGGACTTGCTAGGGAATAAAAGGTATAGCAGGTATTAAAATGGAACTAAGCAAAATTAATTTATCAAGCGATACAAAAACTCAATCTGTATCCTTGCCAATCACAGAAAATTCTAAAGTAAAAAATAAAGCAAACGCGCAGACTGAAGCGGTTGATATTGAGCATGATTCTCAAGATTTAGGATCTCTAGAGACTGTTAAATCTTTTGTTGCTAACGCTAAGCAAGCTGGCAGAGCAGATTACATCGCAAGCTTAAAAGATGCCGTCGAATCTGGCTCTTATAATCCTTCTACCAAATCCATTGTTGATGCTATGTTCGCGGACGGGACTGTTGAAGCGTTGTTATAGCAAAAGGAATTTTTAAAATGAAATATTTAGTAGAACTTTTAGATAAAGAAATTGAAATTTATAATAACTATCTTGAGCTTGCCGTAAAGAAGAAACAAGCTTTGATTGATAATAATATTGATGATTTGGACTTGGTTACTGAATCAGAAAAGTCTTTATCTACCAGAGTGCTTGCTCTAGAAGCCGCTCGAGTAGAGTATTTAAGAGAGCAAGGCTATCCAGCTAATATTACTTTGGATCAGCTTTTGCCACAGCTTGAAACTAAAGAAAGACAAGAGCTTCAGGCTATATCAACAAACCTAAGAGAAGTGCTAGTTCAATGCAAGCGTTTCTCTGATTCAAATATGGCTCTGTTGAAAAATTCTTCTAATTATATAAATCATATGATAAAAGTTTTTTCATCCACTTTGAGTGCGAATCATGCTAGTCCTGTTTATTCGCGCAAGGGTAATCAATCGATGGAAGCTGGTCAAATAGCGGATATGCAGGGATAAGTAAATGACAATAGTATTTTTAGTTTTAGTCGCAGTTTGTATATTTGGCGGATTCATGCTTGAGGGTGGTCCGATTTTTGCGATTGTTTCGGTCTGGCAAGAGTACATTATTATTTTCGGTGGAGGAGCTTTTATTTTTCTTGCGATGATGCCATCAAAAGTGCTTCAGCATATCATGATGAATATTAGTGTGCCTTTCAAAGGTGATCAGTATACCAAAAGCACTTACCTAGAGGCTTTGAAGCTAATGTATGAATCATTTATTAACCTAAAAAGAAGTGGTTTACTTAGTTTAGAAAAAGACGTCTCTAATCCAGCTGAAAGTACGATTTTTACTAAGTACCCAACCTTTTTAGGTAATCATCATGCTTTGGATTTTTATTGTGATTCTCTTAAGCTTGTAATCAACTATAATTCTAAGCCTGAAGACGTCGAACAAGCGATGAATGCTGAGCTTGATGCTCATCATGCTGAAGCGGCAATTGCACCTGGTGCGATAAACAGGCTTGCAGATGCGATGCCGGCAGTTGGTATCGTTGCAGCGGTTCTGGGAGTTATTATTGCGATGGCGCATATTGATGGTCCTCCAGCAGAACTGGGTCACAAAGTATCAGCGGCGTTGACAGGAACTCTTTTGGGGATTCTTTGTGCATACGGTTATTATCAGCCAATTGCTCAACATATTGATTACATTAATCATGATGAATCTCAGTATTATCAGTGTCTTAAAGAGGGTTTGATTTCTTATTTAGGTGGAGCTGAGCCAATGGCTGCTGTTGAAATCGCTAGAAGAACCATTCATAGTTATAATAGACCGAGCTCGCTTGAACTTGAAGATGCTTTAGGTGAAATTAAGCCTAGATAATTCTTTACCGATCTTTATTTGTTTTTAGTGTAGAATGTAAGGAAGGAATTCTATGCATATCATTGTTTTTGGAGTTGGCGCTGTTGGTGGTTTTTATGGCACAATTCTGTCTAAATATCTCAGAGAGTCTAATTCAGATATAAGGATAAGTTTTGTAGCAAGAGGCAATACTTATAATGCTTTGAGACTTTCAGGTTCTAAATTGATTTGCCAAAAAAGCACTATTGGTGAAATGCAAGAAACAGTCATTTTTGAACCCAAGCTAAATGTTTTTCAGACTTATGATGAATTGGAGATTAAACTAGATGAATATACAATCGTGCTTTTGTGTGTTAAGTCAAAAGACACTATTCAAGCATCTCTTGATATTAAAAACAAGTTTACAGACAAGACTGTTGTATTGTCGATCCAAAACGGTGTAGAAAATGAAGAGAGAATAGCAAGTGTCCTAGGGCATGAAAACGTGATTGGAGCTTTGACTACAGTGGCTGCTGAGACTTTAGAGCCAGGAATTTATTTGCAAAAAGGTAATTATGGACTGCTTGTAGGTGAGCTTCCTGGAAATGAAAAACTCGCTTGGGAAGATCGTTTGAGGATAGATATAATTGCAGATATCTTTGCTAAAGCCGGAATAATTATCAAAAAAAGTTCTAATATTTATTATGATCTTTGGTCCAAACTTGTTTGGAATGCAGCTTTTAATCCTACTAGTGTTTATTACGAAGCTACTGTAGGACAGCTTTTGGCCAATAGTGAGACTCGTAAAGAAATCATTGGAATTATGGCAGAGGTGAAAAAAATTGCTGAGCTTTGTGGCTTTAAGCTTAATGATGATGTTGATCACAAGCATCTTTCAAGGACTGATGTGCCTGAGTGGTACGATTTTAGAACTTCTATGCTACAAGACTTTCAGCAGGGTAAGGAAATTGAGCTAGATGAATTGCTAGGTGTAATTGTAAGCTCAGCTGAGAAATATAATTATCCCGTCTCTTATTCTAAGGCACTTTATCAAAAGCTCAAAAACAAGCTTTCATCAAGTCTTCTAGCTAAAAAAGTGTGATAATCTGATAGTAGTGAAGCCTTGGTTTTTACGCTTTTTATTATTGATTTTAGTCTTTAAGTTTCAGGCTTGTAGAGCTTTGCCGCTTGAGGTTCCTCAAGATATCCAAAAACAACTTCTTGCTAGTTATCCTAAAGCAAAGTTTAGAATGGATGGAGTGTTTGTCTTTGGTGAAAAACTTTTTATACCCTTGATCCCAAAGATAGTTTCAGACGATGTTCCGACTCTTGTGGAAAAAACTGATAGAGAGGATTTTTTATTTGCCAATGGTTGGATTTATACACCTGTTATAAATAATTCAATTAAATCTTTTGATTATTACCCAGAATCTTTTCAAAAACAAATTTTACAATCGCAAATCGTACAAGAATTTATTATTCCAAAGGATTTTAGCTTGCCAAGAGATTTAGCGATGCTAGCAGGAAGATTACCTATTAAGCTCACAGCCGTTGAGCTTGCTAGTGAAAGAGAATTACAATACAAAAAAAGAATCAAGGAACTTGATCAAAGTAAAATTTTTGATTTTTTTGCATACTCTCATGCTTCTCGCCAATTATTACATTATTCTCTAGCCAATACTCAAGCAGAGTCCCAGACAGGGTTTGATTCAGAGCTTGTGGATGTAAAATTGGACTCTGGTGAAGATTTTCATTACATCAGCAATATTCGAAAATTTGGCAACACCTATGTTATAGAGCGCAACGAAGCTAAGATTTATGAAATTAAAAAATCTGATTTGCTTGAGTTTAGCGCAATTCAACCTACAAAAAACAAAGAGCCAGAAAGTAAAAATTTAAAAGTTAGAAACTTTATTACTCTTGCTGATTATGGTATTCAAGGGCAAATAGAAGATTTTATAATATCTGCTGATAATAAAACGGCTTACCTTCTTAGCTCTAATATTAATGCTTTAATTGTTATTAATTTTCAAACGAAGCAATTAATCAAAGTTATTGATTTACCATCATCTTGTATGGGTCTTCAATTGGTCTCTAGGAGTAGTACTGAGCCTGATCAAATAGTGTTTTTTTCGCGATCCAAAAATAGTATTTTTGTGGTAAATGGATTTGATTATCGCATCTCACAACAAATAGATTTATCAAAACTTAGTCCAGATTTTAAATTTATACCTCATGATCTTTTAATTAATGATCAATATATTTTTGTTGCTACCGAGGGGGTGTCTCAAGATCCTAAGCAAAATGCTAGTTTATATCCTAAGCTTTTGATTTTGGATATCATAACGGGCCGTTATAATCGGCATTTGGATTTAGATTCTATCCCTACTAAATTAGTTTTTGTTGATAACCGTCAAATTGCTATTTTATCGGAAAGCCAAGAAGGTCTCAATGATATTAAATTTTTTGATACCAAAAAATTAGAGTTTACTATGAAACTCACTTTGGATGCTGATTTTACTTACTCTAAAACTTTTGAATTAAATTCATCAGGGACTTTTTTGATAGTTCCTAGCTCTGTTAATCCAGTTCTTGGGCTGGTTGATCTCAAAGAAAAAAAACTACTAAAAAAGATATCTGCACCTTCTCCATTGCATATTATACGTAGTATTGATTGATAATAATGACTAATCTTCCATCAAGCATTTATATCCATTTACCGTTCTGTAAAACCAAATGTCCTTATTGCGATTTTGCTTCATTTGCTGGAAAAAATGATCTAATTAATCAATATCAGCAAGCTCTTTTTCGAGAGATTGATTTTAGGCTTGGAAAATTTTTTCAAAATCGGGTCTTGGCCTCTAAGCCTAAGCTCGAAACTATATTTTTTGGTGGTGGCACTCCTAGTTTACATGAGCCGGAATTCTATGATCAGATTTTTGAAGTCTTAATGTCTTTTTTTGATTTTGATTTTAATATAGAAATTACACTAGAAGCGAATCCTGGTACTATTTCTGGCACTAAACTTCTTGAGTATAAAAGCATAGGTATAAATAGAATTAGTCTAGGTATTCAAACTTTTAATGCCAGCTTGTTAGAAAAACTCGGTCGGGGACACAGCCTGAATGATAGCTTTAAAGTTATAGAGGCAGTAAGAGATACTAATTTTAAAAGTTGGAGCTTCGATTTGATATATGGGCTTCCAAAGCAAACACTGGAAGATGCAATTAGTGATTTCCACCAAGCGATTAGTTTTGAGCCGCCCCATATATCAGCTTATGGGTTGAGTATCGAGAAAAATACGCCTTACGGTGAGATTTTTAAAAACTCTAAGCATCCAGATTTGCCTATTGAAGAAGATTTGATTGCGATGTACGATTCTGCTAATCAAATATTACAATTAGGTGGACTTGAAAGATATGAAATTAGTAATTGGTCTAAGCTAGGTCATGAGTCTCGCCATAATCTTTGTTATTGGCTTGCAAAAGAATATTTTGCTTTTGGATTGAGTGCTCATGGTTACCTAGATTCTTACAGGTATGCAAACACTCGTGATTT
>JBEAYS010000044.1:0-17275 GCA_041170505.1 Cyanobacteriota bacterium | reverse complement strand
GAGGATTTTGGGCAATTTCTGGGGGCTTGGCGGGAGCTCTTGCCACACTAGTTACAGGGGCTGGAGTTTTGGCGGTTTTAATATATTTATCGTAATTATTTAGGCTATCGATAAATATTTCTCTTCTTTCGCTAATTTCTTGCGCTAGAGAGTTTTTGAGAGCGGGGTTTTGATTTTGCCATTTTTGGGTCTTAGCAAGAGCTAGGCTCCATAGATTTTCAAAAATCTTTTCATGGAGCTCTTGAGCTTTTTGATCTGGGTAAGCGATATCTGCAAAACCAAAATATTCTTTTATCAAGCTTAGTCTTAAAGACCGAGTGCTGGCCAGCTTCATCTCGTAATTATTTATGTGATTGATGTAGTTAAACTCATCTTCGTTAAATTCTTCCAGTACGCGCCGCGCCCAATCTTCAGATCGAGAATTAATTCTAAGTATGGTTTGGGCTTCTAGATTAGCTTGCATGCTGATCCAGAGCTTATTTGCTGTCCAGGGTGGAACCGAACCAAATAAATCACGACTAGAAAAATTACTAAAAATTTTAGCTCCGTACTGCCAGGTATCTCGGGGCGTAGAAAATTTATTCATATCAAAACATCGGTTATCTAGGCAGTTTGAGGATTTTAGCTGGTCGTAATTAAAAACTTTTACTAGAGCAGAATTACTCGGATCATAAACTCTAAAGTCTTCAAAATCTTCAAGATCTGGGTAGCCTTTATGCTCGAGAGCTGGCTTACGGCGCGCCACTACAATAAAACCTGCAGGCACCAAAAAACCATTTATACGAAAATCTCTATCTGCAGTAGTATAGCGCAAGCGTCCATGGGCAGTGACTCCCAGGCTATAGCTTTCGCTTACAGAGATATCAGCTAGCTTAAGATTAAATGGGGTTGCACTAGATTGCAAGACTGCACCTGATAAAAAATTGAGATTAGCTAAATCAAGTTTACCCTCTGGAGCGGGCTTGATGCCGTTACCGCTAGTGGGAATAGTACCGATGGAAAAATTAAAATATTGATCGTCCTGAACAAAAATAGAACTATATCCTCCTTGGGCTGAATTAATTATCCTGACAGGGTTTGAGCTATCGATGGCTCTAGATGTATCATATAAAATACCTCTATCGCTAGCTGGTATGATACTTAGATTGAGTTGAAGAATATTGACACTAGGTTTAGGAGCTGGACTAGGAGCGGGACTTGAGATTATGGTAGGCGGTAGTGCTTGAGGCTGGGGCGGGTTTGCTGGAACAATAGGCACTTGATTGAGAGGCTCAGAAATGCGTATCTGACCAGTGCTAATTGAGCTGTAAATCACTCTGGGATTAGCCTGGCTACTCAAGCAGGAGTAAATAACTAAAATTAAAACTAGTAAACTAGACCAAGATTTTATTTTTTGCATTAAAAGAGGATACTAGCATTGAATACAAATTTTTTGTCAATCTCAGTGAAAACACCCTAGGGTTTTTGATAACTGAATTTTAACAATTTTATGTTATAAAAATTACAAGGGATCTACTGGGCTAAATTGGGAAATATGTCAGTTGCCACAATAGCTACAATAACATTATCCACTTCAATTAAATCTGTTGTAAATAACAATAGCAATCCTAATATCGATACTGTAGCTAATGAAACTACAAGTATAAATTTTAATAATGAAAACAACAAGGCTGAACAATCTTTTGCTCAAAGTGAATATGCTCAAAGAATTGAATCAAAAGCACAAATTTTCAAATTTATAAATAATGCTTGGTTAAACGCAGGTGCCAATAGATCAAATTATATTGGGGGTGGGGGTGGATCCGCTGGTTTGGGTTTAACCTCAGCTAGTTCAATGGTTGCTCCAGGTGTAGATTCACCAAATTCTAAATCTACTGGAGGCGACCTTAATAACTCAAACAATTCCAAAAACGGGCCCAATGGAGCAGATATAAAACTGCCAGCATCTGCATCAATTCCTAATCCTAGTGAAATAACATCTAAGACTGATTCTCTTGTACCAAATCCAAGTAATGTACCCCTTACTGAAATGGAATTTGAGGTAATAAGACTAACTAATGCCGCACGCCAGCAAAAAGGTTTACAACCTCTTGAGGCAAGAGATAATCTAACCAAAACCGCCAGAGAAAGCTCAGCTAAGATGCAGGCTATTAGTAATATGGTGCATGGATTGACCTCTGGATGGAGCCGCGAGAATATCGCCATGGGTCAAAATTCAGCCTCGGAAGTGGTTAGGGCTTGGCTAAATTCGCCTGGACATTACGCCAATATAATGAGTAGTAGTAAGTATATTGGAGTCGGTGACACCACTAGCAAGGGCGGGACGCCTTATTGGACTATGCAATTATCCTAGTAGGGTTATCAAGGAATCATTTTTCACCAAGATAAATTATTATCGAGTATATTAGTCTTATGAGCGCTAGCGATGAGATTTTGGATTTAACTGTAAGAAGGTATAAAAATTCTTTTGAAAGACATTTAGGAGTAGTTTTTACAGAGTATAAAGATGGCTATTGTGAAATTGTTTTATCAATTAAGCCAGAGCATGTGAATATCGCGGGTTGCGTGCATGGTGGCATTATTAGTGCTTTATGTGATATCGCGCTATCTGGTGCTGTTACTTGTAATTTTGCTGAGGGTGCCGATAAAGTTGTGACTATGCAAATGAATGTAAATTATTTGCGTCCAGGCATGGGAGATGATGTGCTGACAGCGTTTGGGCAAGTGATTAAGCGCGGTAGGACTATTTATTTTGTAGAGGGCGGAGTGCAAAACAAACAAGGCGAGCTAATTGCTAAAGCTTCTGGAGATTGGTTTGTGAAGTCTTAATGAAAAAGTTTTTTTCTCATTTGGTTTTACTTAGTGTATGCTTGGTGTTTTTGCTGCCAATTTTTGCGGTTCTTTCTACTAGTCTAAAAAGCTCTGAGCAGATCTACCAGAGCGAGTTTCATTGGATCCCCTCTCCGATAGTTTGGTCTAATTACTATGAGGCAATTTCTAAAATTAATTTTACTAAGTGCCTTTTCAATACCTTATACCTAGCGGTTTTTAATATATTTGGAGTGGTGATTGCTTCTTCATTGGCGGCGTATGCTTTTAGTGTTTTGAATTGGAAATTTAGAGAATTTTTCTTCCTGGTTACACTGGCTACAATCATGCTTCCTGAGATGGTTTTAATGGTTCCACAATTTTTACTTTTTAAATCACTTGGTTGGTACGGGACTTTATTGCCCTTGCTGGCGCCGTATTTTTGTGGTTTGCCATTTTATATTTTTTTATTGAGGCAGTTTTTTTTGAGCATACCAAAAGATCTTGCAGACTCGGCTCGCATCGATGGCGCTGGTGAAATCCAGATTTGGTGGGATCTTTATATGCCCCTTGCTCGCCCGGCTCTGATGGTGGTAGCTCTGTTTCAATTTTTGATTAGCTGGAATGATTTATTGAAGCCAAGTATATTCTTGATCGATGAAAATCAATACACGCTTTCTCTGGCGCTTCAGCAGTTTCAATCTCGCCTGGGTGGCGCGGAATGGGGACCTTTGATGGCGATAACCCTGATTATGGCTTTGCCGATTATTATGCTTTTTTTGATTACCCAAAAATATTTTGTTCGGGGTATTGCTGTTAGCGGACTAAAAGAAGGTTAAGGATTCGCTGAAAAACGAAGTTTTTAGGCGGAATCCGCCTAAAAAAAATATTAAGGATCCACTCCCTGAGCCAAGATTTTCTCTTGGCTCAGGGTTGAAAAATCGACGAAGTCGCAATTTTCAGTGGATCCTTAATTGGGATTTATCTCAATAGATACAGGACAATGATCAGATCCTTCTATATCATTGTGAATTTCAGCCGAATTTAAAAAAGGCTTTAGCTCATCACTGATAAAAAAATAATCAATTCTCCAGCCTACGTTTCGCTTGCGCGCGGCTGTCCTAAAACTCCACCAAGTATAAATATCTTTTGTGTCAGGATGTAGAGAACGAAAACAATCCAAAAAACCTTTTTTTTCTAATCTATCTAAATATTCTCTTTCGATAGGCATAAAACCAGAGATGTTTAAATTCTCATCAGGGCGCGCTAGATCACATCTATGATGGGCCGTGTTGTAATCACCGGTGATTATTAAATACTCAGATTCTTTTTTAAGTAGATCTAAGTATTCAAGAAAAACCTCATAAAAATTAAGCTTGAAGATAAGTCGGTCGGAATTCGCTCCACCATTAGGAAAATAAATATTCAAAAAAATAATTTTGGAATTTTTAAAAGGAATGTGGGTTTCGATTATTCTTCCCTCTGAGTTGAAGTCTTGAATCAAGCTTGCCAAGCGCTCTTGGCTCATAGCTTGAACCTTATTAATGCTGGTTTCTTTTTTAGTTTCGTTAAGCGAGACTATTTCTGTGATATTTTTACTATCCTTAAAACGATCTAGCTTAAAACCTTTTAGATATTCAAGTTGAGACTTAGCATAAACAGCGACACCACTGTAACCCTTTCGCTGAGCAGGGTTAAAAATCACTAGTGGATAAAACATAGAATTAAAATCAGAGCCAAGCTGATCGTCGCTTGCTTTTATTTCTTGCAAGCCAACTATATCAAACCCACTATTATTAAGCCATTCAAAAAAACCTTTTTTTGCAACAGCTCTGATCCCATTTACATTCCAAGAACAAAATTTCATGTTAGCCACTTATCTGCGCTAAAGATTCTTTTACTTGTTTTAAAACAGCAGAACCGATTTCAGAAGTATTAGCAGTGCCGCCCAGATCTGGAGTGGCGATACCCTTAGCAAGCACCTGCTGAATAGCGGATTCGATAATATCAGCTTCGCGAGCCATTGAAAAGCTATATCTCAGCATCATACCAGCTGAAAGCATCATGGCCATTGGATTAGCAAGCCCTTTACCTGCGATATCCGGAGCTGATCCATGTACAGGCTCATACAAACCCGGTAAAGAACCGTCTCCTAAAGAAGCTGATGGTAAAAGACCGATGCTCCCAGTCAGCATACTAGCTTCATCAGAGAGTATATCTCCAAAAAGATTTTCGGTAACAATCACGTCAAACTGTTTAGGGTTTTTGATAAGTTGCATAGCGGCGTTATCTACGTACATATGAGTCAATTCAACTTCTGGATATTGCTTAGATACCTTAGTGACGACATCTCTCCATAATTGCGATACATCCAATACATTAGCTTTATCCACCGAACATAGTTTTTTACTGCGTTTGAGTGCTAATTCAAAAGCGACTTTAGCGATACGCTCGACTTCATAGTCAGAATAGATCATAGTATTAAACGCTGTAGAACCATCATTCTGACAAGGTTTGCCGAAGTACACTCCGCCAGTCAATTCTCTAACCACCACAAGATCAGTACCTGAGACCACTTCTTTTTTTAGAGTGGATAAATGAGCTAGCGAATCAAAAACAATCGCGGGTCTAATATTTGCAAAAGTATTGAGTTCTTTTCTGATCCCCAATAAACCAGATTCTGGTCTTAATTCTCTAGGTAAATTATCCCACTTAGGACCGCCAATTGCCGCCATCAAGACAGCATCTACATGTTTAATTGATTGCTTCGTTTGATCAGGAAAAGGAGTACCAGTTTTATCGATAGCCACACCGCCAAGATCAAGTTCTACATACTGGAAGCCCGGCACGATAGTCTCAAGTAGCTTAAGTGTTTCGGCAGTTACTTCTGGTCCGATTCCGTCTCCTGGTATTAAAGCAATTTTTTTATTCATCATGCTAATCATTATACCAATTGATTTTTAGAAATTCTTGGATCAAGCTTTAGAAGTAATATATCAGCCAAAATATTTCCCAAGACAAGCATAAGACTCCCGATCATTAAATTAGCCAAAACCAAGTTTACATCCAGCTTACGAGCTGATTCGAGGGTTAGCATACCTAAACCAGGATAGCCCATAACCGTTTCTACCAGTGCCGATCCAGCGAACAAAGAAGAGAATTCATATCCAAAAATTGTAACAAGAGGATTAATAGCATTTCTTAAAGCGTGCTTAAAAAATACCTTATTTTCGCTAAGACCCTTAGCCCGAGCAGTTCTTACATAATCTTCTTGCAACACATCCAAAAGATTAGCGCGCATTTGTCTCTGGATCCCGACAAGCCCTGTTATCGTCAAAACAAAAACTGGCAGTACCAAATGCCGAGCAAGGTCGCATAACTTACCAAAAGTATCAAGCTCCTCAAAATAGCTACTAGTGAGCCCTCCGACAGGAAACCACCCAGTGCTAAGAGCAAAGATTAGAGTAAAAACCGCTATCACAAAGGCTGGTAGAGACATTGAAGATGAAGTTAGCACCCGCAAAAAATTATCTATAAATTTATTTTGATTAATACCTGCTATAACTCCCAAGGGAATTGCAATTAGCCAAGTAAAAAATATTGAAACCAAATTTAGAATCAAAGTATTTAACAAAGCTGGTTTGATTAAATCTATAACTTTTTGATTGTTTTGAGAAAGTCCTAGATCCCCTTTAAATATATTGCCAAGCCAAGTCAAATACTGCTCCCAAAAGCTTTTATCGAGCCCAAGACGACGAGCCTCAGCTTGGATACGCTCTTCAGAGATTGCAGGATTAAGCTTCAAGTCAGCTAGTGGATCTCCAGTCTGGATGAGCTTTTCACTTGATTGGAATTTGAAAAAAACTTTTTTTGAAATTGGATTTTTTAGTTGTAGGTTTAATGCTGGTATCGTGAAGTTTAACTTCATAATACTAAAAGTAAAAAAAGTGATGAAAATCACTAAAAAGATAGAGCTGATAAATCGTTTTAGGAGGAACTTTAACACTGTTTATTAGTAATCTAGTTCTTGACTAGCCTCAAAATTAATAATATCAGACCTTGTCATAATACCCAATAGCTTGCTTGGATTGTTTTCATCTACTACTAACAAACGCCCGATTTTATTTTCATAAAATTTCAAAATCGCAGTGTGCAGATTATCGGTAGAATAAACATACTTCAAATCCTTGGACATGATTTGAGAAATCAAAGTGGCAGATGAAATCTGCTCGAGATCAGCTTTTTGGAGATCTTGCTTAGTAATGACGCCGACAAGCTTACCAGATGGATCAAGAATTGGAAATCCGCTGTGGTGAGTTTGAGAAAAGATTTTTTTTGTTTCAGCTAAGCTAATTACAGAGGTGATTGTATCGACTTTTTTGGTCATCACATCTTCCACACTAAATCTTTCTAAATAAGAAGGGGGTGCGTATTCCTTTAGGTCGACACCTGATTTTTGAAGAAGATTTTCGTAGATACTTCCTTGCTTAAGCCGCTCAGCACTTATGTTAGCAACGATACAAGCAAACATCAAAGGCAGTACTAATTGATAATTACCCGTAAGTTCAAATAGCATCACAATACTTGTAATCGGAGCTCTTGAGATTGCCGTAAAAAAAGCTCCCATCCCCACAAAAGCGAAATTGGCAGGATTTATATCTAAGCTAGGAAAAACATAATCCAGTGACTGCCCAAGGATAGAGGCTCCCAGCGCTCCAAGGATTAATGCCGGCATAAAAATTCCTCCTGGAATGCCGCTTCCAAAAGCAACCAAGGTCAAAAAATATTTTCCAGCAAAAATTACTGGTATAAACCACCAAGAATAAGCTCCAGCCAAAACACCCTCTAGAGTGCTATGACCGCCACCCAGAGCTTGCGGGATCCACAGACCAACAATCCCAGTCACCAAGCCAGCAACCGCTCCCCAAGACCATTTTGGGAGATTAGATAAATATTTTTTATAAAAATCTAATGACCAAAGCACAGATCTCTGAAAATAAACACCAAAAATCCCAGCCAGAACGCCGTTCAAAGCATAAAATGGCAATTCAGCCAAACCCACCGACATATCAGATTGAAAATGAAAAGTAAAAAAATCACCAGCTAGTACCCGGCAAGTAATAGCGGCTGATACCGATCCTACGATAGCGGGACCTAGAGCCGTACTAGAAAAATTTTTATCTAGCTCCTCAATAACAAACATGACACCCGCTATAGGAGTATTAAAAGCCGCCGCCAGACCGGCTCCTGCGCCGCTCGCTATCGCTCGCTTCCTATGCTTGCCACCAAGTAACTTAGATAATTTTGCTCCAATTCCTGCACCAATCTGGACGCTAGGACCCTCTCGCCCGCATGATAAGCCCGTTGCCAGGGCGACTAGATTTCCAAAAAATTTTACTACTACTGTTTTAAGACTGATACTTAATTTATTGGCTCCCAAAACATGCTTAACATGCGGTATACCACTACCAGAAGCATCAGGAGCGAATTTGACGGTGAGATAACTAGCAAGTAAACCGCCGCACATACAGACTAAGGGCAAATAAAGCCAGTCATACCAGTGCTCTTTTACATAGTAATCCTTATAAAAAAAATCAAACAGAAATTCTGTCGCGCGCCTTAAAGCGACTGCAACACAGCCAATAACAACACCTATAATTGCTACTCTTATTAGAATTTGAGTTTTGTAATCAAAACTCTTACTAAAAAATCTTCGCAGTCTTATTAACTCATGCACGGATTATTATTGTTGTTTTTTATAACTAATTTTTATTGGTGTACCCTGAAAACCAAAATACTGCCTCAACTGAGATTCAAGGAATCTGGTATAAGATTCTGGCATTATTTCAGGATAATTAGTAAAAAACAAAAATGTCGGAGGTGAGCTTGCTACCTGGGTTCCATACTTAACTTTTAATGCTTTTTGCTTGACTACCGGAGGCGGAGTAACAATAGTTATATCGCTCAAAACTTGATTTAGCACGCTTGTAGAGATTCTTCTTTTGTGCTGGAGACTAACTTCTTTGATCAGCTCCCAGACACGATCCGTTCTCTGACCGGTATTGGCGGAGATATATTCTTTTGGAGCATAGTCAATAAATCTGAGTTGATAATCTAATCGCTCTTTATATTTTTGTAATTGCACTGGATCGTTTTTGATTTCTGGATCCAAGAGATCCCACTTATTGATCAGCACCACGCATGCCTTTCCGCGATCAATAATCAAGGAAGCTATTTTTTGGTCTTGATCTGTTACGATCTCTTCTGCTGTAGCGTCTACCATTAAGACCGCCACATCACAAGCGGCTATGGAGTAAGTAGTTCTTATATTAGAAAATCTTTCGACTTCTTCCTGGACTTTTGATTTTCGGCGCAGACCGGCTGTGTCGATTAATTCAAAAACCTGACCATGTCTCTGTAACCTAGTATTTATCGCATCTCTAGTGGTTCCGCTCACCTCACTGACAATAGATCTCTCTTCGCCAGCTAGTTTGTTAAACAAGCTAGATTTACCTACATTAGGCTTGCCCACGATGGCTACCTTGATAATTTCTTCTTCCTGTCCTTCAGAAATCTCCTCGGAAGAAAATCTTTCAGAAATATCAGTGAGCATCTGACTCAATCCAGCAGAGCCATGTAGAGCACTTATAGGATAGATATCAGGATAACCAAGCTTGTAAAATTCATAAATCAAATGCTCGCGCTCAGGACTATCTACTTTATTAATTGCGACGTACACAGGCTTTTTGCACTCTTTGCGCAAGAGCTCTGCTATCAAATCATCAGTTTTAGTGATTCCGCTAGAAACATCCAGAAGAAAAATCACAGCATCAGATTCATTCATCCCCATTAGAGCCTGGCGTTTTATATCATCAGAAAAAACATCATCTCCATCAAAAGTAAGTCCGCCGACATCGACAATAGTAAAATCTCGCCCTTCCCAATTAAAATCTATATAGTTACGGTCTCTAGTAATTCCCGCTTGTTCACCGACTATGGCGACACGTTTACCAGCTAGCCTATTTACAAGAGTACTTTTTCCGACATTAGGTCTGCCGATTATTGTTAATTGTGGTTTTTTCATCGCCGAAGCATAATTATCGCAGACATTGAGACATTGTCTACGAATTAGCCCTTGATCTAAATAATACATCATTTTCTTTATCTAATTGTAATAATATTACAATTAGATTGGCTGTATTTAGGCAAAAATAGGTAAAAAACCTTGCCTAATTGTAACATTGTTACAATTACTGGCGCCAGGGCGAACATTATCTAGACAAGGGCTAATTCGCAGGAATGTCTCGTAGAATAAAGACAGTGAAAATTTTGATTATTAAACAAAGCGCTTTAGGGGATATTATCCACACAATCCCAGCGCTAGCCTTAATCAAGAAGAATCTTCCTAACGCCCGAATTGATTTTGTGGTCTATGAAAAATTTTCAGGAATAATAAAAAGTTCTAAATACCTAAATAAAATTCATATACTAAAGAATAAATCCCTTGCTGAATTTTTCAAAACCGCAAGCCGCCTCCAAAAAGAAAAATATGATTTGGTGATTGATTTTCAAGGCTTGATGAAGACTGGGTTTCTGAGCTATTTGACAGGTTCTCCTAAGCGCATTGGATTTAACCAGCCTCGAGAATATTTGGCGCGATATTTTTACAGTCACAGATCTAATCAAGGCAATATACTCGATAACTCAAGTCATATTATCGAAAAAAACCTCAAGCTTGCTCTAGAAGCACTACCTAGCGAGAGCTTAGGGAATCTAGATTTTGATTTTGATCATCTAAAACCGCCAACTGTTTTTCTAAAAGATAAAACTAACAAAGTGTGTATCATACCTTCTACTACTTGGGAGTCAAAATTTTGGAGCTTAGAGAATTGGATAGAAGTCATAAAATATATTTTTGAAAAAAACAAATCAACAATATATCTTATAGGCACAGAAGCTGATCTAATCAAGCTCTCTGGGCTGATTTCAGCCATGATCAGACACGGAGCCTTTAAACTTTTTAAAAATGGAGAAGCGTTAAACCCACTAAATCTTTCTAATTATCATTTGCAAATTTATACCGATAAATCATTAGACCAGCTCCCTGAGTTTTTTAGAGATATGGATTTAATTATTGGAGTTGATACTGGTCCGTTACATATCGCAAGTGCGGCGTGCTTTATAAAAGGTAGGATAGAAAAAACTCCTGAAGGTTTTATTTTTCATAAAGAAACCCTCGATAAAAAAATAATTGGGCTTTTTGGGCCAAGCTCCGGCAAAAGAAGCGGACCTTATGGATTTGAATATTTGAGCGCGGATGAGATCAGCGGGCTAAAAGCTCAGCAAAACAGAAAAGTCGCCAATAAAATTAATATGATGCAATTCATTAAAGCCCAACTACTGATCGATCGTTTATAATTTTTCTAATGGATTTTTTGCTTGTTTTAATTAGCATCTTAATGATTACCGTTCTTATTGTCGTTCATGAATTTGGACATTTTTTAGCGGCTAAGTATTATGGATTTCATACGCCTGTTTTTGGCATTGGTCTTCCATTCGGACCTTCAATAGATCTCTTTAAAAAATGGAATACACAGTTTAAATTTTATTTTGCTTTAATTGGAGGATTCGTGGCAATCCCAGAATTGGGCGACGAGACAGATCCAGAGCTGATGAAAAAATATAATTTTGATAAACCCTTAAGAGAATTTTCTGTGGGCAAAAGAGCGGTAGTCGCTGGTGGTGGGATTGTTTTTAATATCATTTTTGCTTTTTTATTGGCGATCGTTATGTCTCTTACAGTAGGCTTACCAAGAGCGATACCGAGCAACCAAATATCAGCTTTTTCTGGAGCTAACTCTCTTGCTGAAAAATCTGGTGTTAAGCTTGGTGATAAAATAACTAAGATCAATGATGCTGAAATCCATTCAGGACTTGATCTACAGCAAACAATCAAAAAACTAAAAAACCAAAAAATTCTTCTGCATATCTTAAGACCTTTACCTAATAAAGATAAAAAATCCCCGATTAAATACCAAGATCTAGAAATCGAAATTTTCTCTCCAGGCAGTCTAGGAGTGGTTTTGGGACACCAAAAGCAATACCAAAAATCTTCTGCTAATATCCTGGACTCGATTTGGTCGGCTTTTATATTTACTGCTCAAACCTTAGTTGCTATGTTTATTTCGGTGATTGGTATTTTTTACACTCTGGTGCAGAAAATACTCGCTCTATTTATACCTAATATTGCACCAAGCTCTATGAGCCTAAATGAGGTTAAAGGGATAGTCGGAATAGTTCAAATTATTTCTCAAGATATAAAAACTAATGCCTTTATGCTTCTGGAGTTTGCTTATTTACTGAGCTTAAACCTCGCCGTGATAAACCTCTTGCCAATCCCAGCTCTTGATGGAGGACACTTAGCGTTTATGGCATATGAAGCTATTATGAAGCGCAAACCACCTGAAAAGATTCAAGAAACTGCGATTCAAGTTGGGTTTATTTTTTTACTAAGTATAATATTGATTACGACCCTGAACGATCTCAAAAACTGGATATTTGGATAATTTATGGAAAACAAAACACCGTCACCAATTGAAAACACTATAGTTTTTTTAGTAACTATTCTTATTATGGCAGTCGCTCTTGAAGGCTTCCTTGTCTTCCAAAACAAAGACGGCAAAAACTACGACGTGGAGATGTGGAAATATTCAAGAAGTCTAAAAAAAATTTCTACTAGCAAAACATTAGGTCACGAGCACATTCCAGATCGTTCAGCTCGATTACAAAATGTGGACATCCGCATAAATGATATTGGGATGCGCGGAGCCGAGCCAAACACAAAAGCAGATCTAAAAATTATCATGCTCGGTAGTTCAATAACACTTGGCTGGGGCGTTTCGGAAGAACAAATTTATCCAAGTATTCTTAAGCAAAGAGTTCAATCTCTCACCAGTAAACAAATAGAGGTTTTTAATGCCGGAGTTGGTAACTATAATACCTATAGGGAAGTTGAAGCATTTTTTCTAAAGTATAAGGTACTAAAGCCAGATATAATAGTTCTGAATTACTTTGTAAATGATGCTGAAATACTCCCAGCTCCTAAATCTAACTGGCTACTTGAAAATTCTCAGCTGGCTGTTTTATTATGGTCCCGACTAGAACAAATCAAAACAAAATTTGGAGTTCAAGAAAGTTTTGAAGAACATTACAAAAATATCTATAAGGATGATTTTGAAGGCTGGATCCTAACCCAAAAATCATTTGCAAAACTTGCCAAATACGCAAATGACAGAAATGTCCCGGTTATAGTCGCCATGATTCCAGATATTCATAATCTTAAGAATTATCCCTTTGGTTTTATCCATGAAAAAATAAAAAAACTTTCTGAAGATAATGGCTTTGTTTTTGTTGATTTGTATGATTCCTTTAAAGACATTGATAAACCTGAAGAAATTTGGGCTATGCCAGGAGATCCTCACCCTAATGCTAAAGGGCATCAGATGATTGCAAACCAGCTATTCCCCACATTAAGTAAATACGCTATTTAATTTATAAAAAAGAAAATATAATAGAATTAGGGTTTTATGAAAAAACTTAAAGACTTAATCAATTCAATAATTTCAGGACTTGGGACCATTTATGAGCTTTTTAAATCACTCTCCAAGTCTAAATTTTGGTGGTTGGCTCCTATGCTAGTGGCATTGATTGCCTGTGGAATATTTTTGGTATTAGTAAACACAGTCACTACTACCATGCCTTTTGTCTATGCCTTATTTTAAAAAATGAAAACTATAGTAAAAAATTTAGCTGTAATTTTACTCACTTGCTTAGTCGTTTTTGTCGGAACTGAAATTTACTATCGCTGGATAAATCCAGAAATCCTTGGAAATACTGGTTCACTATCTTATATGCGCTGGGCTAAAGCTAATTTCAAAGTTAATAGCTGGGGTTTTAGAGATAAAGAGCGCACTATCAATAAATCAAACCCTGATATCCATCGAATTTTAGTACTAGGACCCTCAAACATAGTCGGGCAGGGCGTTACCAATATCGAAGAAAGACTTAGCGAAAGGCTAGAAAAAAAACTTAATGAACGAAATCCCAAATACGAGGTTATTAATTGCGGAGACATGACATTAGATCCTGTTGGATCAATGGCAAGAATCCTCTCTAGTATGATCAATAATAAAGTAGAATTCGATACTGTTGTTTTTTATTACTCATGGAACGCAATCAAGCATATTCCTGATATTCAAGCTAGATATTACCAAATCAAAAAATCAAATGAAACAAAAAAACAAAACAACCCTTTAGCTCAATATCTTTCTAAGCACTCATATGCTTATGACTGGCTTAGTAATGTTTCTCAAGACAAAAAACTTCTTATTGAAGGAAAGACTTATAACGAGTGGCATTTAGGCTTTTACCAGCAAGAATCATATTTTATGGAGCACATAAAAGTACTTAATAGTATTGATAAAGCTCTTAAACAAAATAACAAAAAAATGATTTTACTTTTAACTCCCGTTTCGTATAACCCTGATGAAAGAGCTAAATACTTAACTGTAGTAGAAATTTTTAAAAAAGCAATGGATGTTAATTCTATAAGCTATGTAGATGCTACTAAAATCTACGATGGCATAGCCGAAAAAGATATACCTGTCTCTAAGTATGATGGACACAATAAACCCAAATACTATCAAAACATGGTCGAACTTTTAGCTCCTGAAATTTTAAATTACTCAAAATGATAAATATACTTAAAAAAATCTGGAGTATTTGGAAGACTGTCGCCGAGACTATCTTGGAGTGGGCTTTTAGGCTTATACTTCTAGTCTTTTACTTTACGATATTTATGCCTTTCGCTTTAATATTTAAATTCACTGATAAAGAAACTTTTGAATCAGGATGGCACAATTGCACGTTATCTAAAGGAGAAGATCAATATTGAAAATCATCGGGATATCAGCTTTTTACCATGATTCAGCCGCCGCTTTAATAATCGACGGCAAGATCATAGCTTGCGCTCAGGAAGAGCGTTTTAGTCGTATCAAAAACGATGCTGATTTCCCCAAACAAGCTCTAAACTTTTGTTTAGAGGAAGGCTCTAAATATCTTGGCAAGAAGCTCAGTATAGAAGATATTGATTATTTGGTATTTTACGAAAAGCCAATACTTAAATTCGAAAGAATAATCTTAACGAGCTTGAGATATTTTCCTAAGACATTTTGGTTTTTTGTAAAATCAATGATGACCTGGTTTTCTGACAAGCTCTGGATCAAAGGCAAGCTAGCTAAGCTTTCTGGAGTCAGCCCTGAAAAAATTCTTTTCTCTAAGCACCATCTTTCACACGCTTGTAGCTCATATTTTTGTACTGAGTTTCAAGACGCCGCCGTACTTACCATAGATGGAGTCGGTGAATGGGCGACTACGACGATAGGACACGCTCAAGGCAATAATATCCGCATGCTAGAAGAGATTAGATTTCCTAATTCGATCGGGCTTTTATATTCGACTATTACTGCTTTTTTGGGCTTCGAGGTCAATGAAGGTGAGTACAAAGTCATGGGTATGGCTTCATACGGCAAACCTATCTACGTAGATAAAATCAAAGAAATCTTCAAGCTCAATGAGGATGGGAGTTTTACTAATGTAGAAAAATTCTATGCTTACCTCTATGATCCAGCTAAAAGTTATACTGAAGAGTTAGAAAAATTATTTGGTAAACCTCGCGAGCGCGGTGATAGATTTTTTGTGGATTCAGAGTCGCGAGATAGAGACCAGCATTACGCAGATATAGCAAAAAGCTTACAGCTCATCACCGAAGAAGCTGTGCTCAAGCTTGCTAAGCGAGCAAAAGAAATTACTGGCTCAAATAATCTTTGCTTGGCTGGCGGAGTCGCTCTTAACTGCGTCGCCAATGAAAGAATTTTAAGAGAGCTGGATTTCCAAAATGTCTTTATTCAGCCAGCCGCAGGTGATGCTGGGGGCGCTCTGGGAGCGGCTTTTTACGCTTATAACATTTATCTCAATAACCCTAAGACTAATTCTGGATTTTCTCATCCTTACTGGGGTTCACATATTTCAGATGAGGAAATCGAATCTGAAATAAAATCAAGAGGGATAAAAACTTACAAAAAATTTGAAAACTTTGATAATCTACTAAAAGAGCTGGCTAAAATCCTTAGTCAAGAAAAAGTCATCGGCTGGTGCCAAGGCAGGTTTGAGTGGGGACCGAGATCACTGGGAGCGCGCAGTATAATAGCGTCAGCTGGACAAGCCAGCATGCGAGATACTGTTAACCTCAAGATCAAATTCCGAGAGGCTTTTAGACCTTTTGCGCCCGCTGTAATCGAGCAAAAAGCTGAAGAATATTTTGACTTAAACCATAGCACTCAGACAAGCGCTTATAAGTATATGCTAGCGACTTGCCAAGTCAAGCAAGCAGATAAGCTAGAAGCCATAACTCACGTAGATGGATCCGGACGAGTGCAGACAGTAAACCCCGAGACCAATGAAAAGTTTTACAAACTGCTAAAAGAGTACGAAAACATCACCGGAATCCCAGTGCTAATCAATACTTCATTTAATTTAAGGGGCGAGCCGATAGTAACCACTTGCCATAACGCTCTTAATACCTTCTATAAAAGCGGTCTAGATGCACTTGCTGTTAATAATTATTTGATTTGGAAGGATGAGACTTAGCGAAATTCTTAAAGAAGCTAGTTTTGAAACAAAGTGAGTTTTTTCTAGTACCATTCAATGCGAGTCACTTTTAGCAAAATCAGAATAATTCACCCTAATTAATCACCGTTCAATTAAATCCAACACGAGCCTTCGCTAGTTAATCACCGTTCAATTAAATCCAACACGAGCCTTCGCTTATTAATCACCGTTCAATTAAATCCATCACGAGCCTTCGCTTATTAATCACCGTTCAATTAAATCCAACACGAGCCTTCGCTTATTAAGGATTCGCTGAAAAACGAAGTTTTGAGGCGGAATCCGCCTAAGGATTCACTCCCTGAGCCAAGATTCATTCTTGGCTCAGGGTTGAAAAATCATCGAAGACGCATTTTTCAGTGGATCCTTAATTATCCTTCAATTGAACTGCTTTTACCAGTTAAGGCTAAATAGAAAATATCATAGCGAGAAAATCTAGAACTCATAAATGCTCGATGACACGAGACAAAACTTGCTCCAGTGGTTACAATATCATCACAAATTAAAAAAATATTTTCATAATCACAAGAAATATTTATATCTAAATCTGGATTAATACTTATACTTTCTGACATGATCTCGATTCTTTCTTGCCGAGTTTTTTCATAGAGCTTAGCAGTGTTTTTGGAGCGAATAAAAAAATCATCAACAAACTCAATTTTGGAAAGAGGGTTATTAGTAAGTCCGTTTGCTGATTGATATAAACAAAAATTTTGATTCTGAATTAACTCTAGACCGAGCT
>JBEAYS010000043.1:0-8701 GCA_041170505.1 Cyanobacteriota bacterium | reverse complement strand
TAAGATGGCAGTCACTCGTCTGGACCAAACCCCGCGCACAACTAAGCCTTACCTAAATAATGAATACGAAGAAATCAAAGCTCTTGGTAAAAAATTAGATAAACTTTTTAAAAAACACGACTTACGTCTTACTATTGGCGGAGAGCCTACTTTTGTGGATGAATCTAACCAAGACGCTCCTGAGTGGAATACAGCGGCTCTCGGACCGACCAAAAAATCTCTAGCAACTAAATTAATCTCTAAACTAAAATCTAAATGGTCTAAAGGAGCGCTCCTTCACTGCGGGCAAGGTAAATGGTACCCTGGTGAACCGCTTCCTAGATGGTCTTTAGCTTGTTATTGGCGTACTGATGGAGTAGATATCTGGCAAGATGAAAATTTAATAGCTGATGAAACAATAGATTATAAATTTTCAAAAGATCATGCTCTTAAGTTTATATCTCAATTAGCTGATAACCTTCTTATCCCGCATGATTACATCATTCCAGCTTATGAAGATACTTTTCATTATCTAGTCCAAGAGCAAAAACTGCCAGCAGATTTAGATCCTTTTGATTCTAAGCTAGATAGTGAGCTTGATAGAGAGCGCCTCCGGAAAATTTACACTCAAGGTCTTGATGAAATAATAGGTTTTACTTTACCGATAAAAGCTAAATTAAACGATAGTCCTAGTAAAAAACACTCTGAAACTATTTGGCAGACTAGCTCCTGGGGTTTTAGAGCTAATAGAATGTATCTTCTGCCCGGCGATTCTCCTATTGGTCTTAGGTTACCTCTAAACTCTTTAATTTATAAAGGTAAGGAAGAATCAAGTTTTAATTTTCGTCGTGATCCTACCGATACAAGTAATCTAGCGGTTTTGCCAGAGCCAGATCAAAAAATTCATAATATTCATGTTCTAGAAGATCAAATTGTAAGGACTGCGATTTGTGTGGAACCCCGTCAAGGTAAGCTTTATGTGTTTATGCCGCCTTGTGAGCTAATCGAGGATTACCTAACTCTTGTACAGATCATCGAAAAAACTTCAGCCCAATTAAAATTCCCGATTATTATAGAAGGCTACGAGCCGCCCTACGACTCTAGGATAAAAGTCCTAAAAGTTACTCCAGATCCTGGTGTTATTGAGGTTAATATTACTCCAAGCGAGTCTTGGGATGAATATGTCTCTAAGACTGAGTCTCTCTATGAATCCGCTCGTGAAACGGGTTTGCAGGCTGAAAAATTTATGCTAGATGGCAAGCATATAGGCACTGGTGGCGGTAATCACATAGTCTTAGGTGCTAAAACTCCCTTAGATAGCCCGTTTTTGCGTCGTCCAGATTTACTTGCTAGCTTCGTTGCTTACTGGAATAATCATCCCTCACTCTCTTACATGTTTTCTAGTTTGTTTATAGGACCTACTAGCCAAGCACCTCGCGTGGATGAAGGTAGGCAAGATAGTCTCTATGAGCTTGAGATAGCCTTGCAAGAAATCAGAAACACAAAAGATCCGATGCCTTGGTTTATCGATAGGACTCTTAGACATTTACTTGTCGATCTTACTGGTAACACCCATAGATCTGAGTTTTGTATCGATAAGCTTTATTCGCCAGATTCTAGTTCCGGTAGGCTTGGTTTATTAGAGCTAAGAGGTTTTGAGATGACGCCACATGTCCAAATGAACGTCGCCATGCAGGTCTTGATCAATTCTTTAATAGCTATGTTTTGGCAAAAACCTTATGAGCAAAAACTTATTCGCTGGGGCACAACACTACATGATAAGTTTTTACTTCCTTATTTTGTTTGGCAGGATTTTAAGGAAGTGATTAAGAATCTTGCTGATAGCGGCATTGATATTAAACTAGATTATTTCAAGCCTCATTTTGAGTTTAAGTTTCCTTTTTATGGTTCTGTTAGTTATCACGATATAAAGCTTACTCTCCGCTCGGCAATTGAGCCCTGGTATGTTTTAGGTGAGGAGCCTGCCTATGGTGGTACGGCAAGATTCGTAGATTCGTCTCTGGAGCGACTCCAAGTAGAAGTAGATGGTCTGGTTGATGATAGATATATTATCACCTGTAACTCTCGAAAACTTCCCTTGCATTTTACTGATAAAAAAAATAACGCCGTAGCTGGTCTGCGCTACAGAGCTTGGCATCCATATTCTTGCTTGCATCCTAGTATTCCAGTCCACACCCCGCTTGTGTTTGATATCCTGGATACTTGGAATAATCGCAGTATCGGAGCTTGCACTTATCATGTTTCTCATCCTGCTGGACGCAATTACACCAGCTTCCCGATTAACGCTAGAGAAGCTGAGTCTAGAAGGTCTGCTAGATTTATAAAATCCGGTCATAGTCCGGGTCTCATTGCTAAAATACCTAGCGATGAGTTTAACCCTGATTTTCCGCATACACTGGATTTAAGACGCAGATGAAAATATTTACTTGTGATAATTGTGGTCATTTGATCTATTTTGAAAACGTGCGCTGTAATAAGTGCGGTTTTCCTCTTGGGTATTGTCCTGATACTGGGAAGCTCTGTAGCTTCAAAGTCAATGATGATGGGACTTGGAGCTCTATTGGACCTACGACTTTTGGTAGGGTTTATAAGCAATGTAAAAACTATAGTAAAGAAGGTGTGTGTAACTGGATGATCCCGGTTGAAGAAAATGCTGAGAGATGTATTTCTTGTAATCTCAATTGGGTTTTACCAGAGCTTGATCTTGGTCATAATCGCAAGTATTGGCATAAAATAGAGAAAGCCAAACGCAGACTGGTTTTTAGTATTATGCGTATGAATCTTCCTCTCAAAAACAAAAAACAAGACCGGCATAACGGACTTGCTTTTAAATTTTTAGAGGGTCCTGGGCTTAATCGTGTGGAGCGCAAGCCAGTAATGATCGGACATAACCAAGGAATTATTACACTTAATATCGCTGAAGCGAATGATGCGATCCGCATTAAGATTCGTGAGGATATGAAGGAGCGGTATCGCACTCTACTAGGGCATTTCCGGCATGAGATCGGACATTATTACTGGATGTTACTAGTTTCTAATACAAAGTGGTTAGAGCCTTGCCGAGAGCTATTTGGAGATGATGAGATCGATTATAATAAAGCTTTAAAAAAATATTATGCTCGCGATCCAGATGAGCCTCTCTCTGACGAGTTTATAAGCATGTATGCTAGCTCTCATCCTTGGGAAGATTGGGCTGAGACTTGGGCGCATTATATGCATATGTACGATACCCTTGAAACCGTTAATTCATGGGGCTTACGCTTCGGTAAGGATTCAGTGCGATACACTCAAGATCACTGGATTACAGGTGATGATAAGTTTTTTGATACTATGACAGATAACTGGACTTGGACTACCTGCGCGCTTAATAGCATCAATCGCAGTATGGGACTCAATGATCCTTATCCTTTTATTATCACTCCAAAAGTCAAACAAAAACTTCATTTTATCCACAAAGTCATCCACCAAAGAGATACCGATCATGCACTACCAGCAAATACTTGAAGAAATACTCCGCGAGGTAAAACCTCTTACCTTAAAAGGTAAAGTAGCTAATTATATTCCAGCTCTAGCCTCAGTACCTCTTGATAAATTTGGTATCGCTCTTAAAACCGCTAACGGAGAGGAGTTTGCGGTCGGTGATGCTGATGAAAAATTTTCTATTCAGAGTATTTCTAAAGTTTTTACTTTTACCCTGGCGCTGAAGAATCTAGAAGACTCGCTCTGGGAGCGGGTCGGCAAGGAGCCTTCTGGAACGGCTTTTAATTCATTAGTTCAATTAGAATACGAGCAAGGCATTCCTCGCAACCCCTTTATTAATGCTGGCGCTCTGGTGGTGACTGATACTTTATTATCCAGCTACCAAAACCCAAAAGATCACTTGTTGAATTTTGTTCGTGAGCTAAGTCAAAACCCAGTCATAGACTATGATACAGCTGTAGCTCATTCTGAGAATCAATGGGGTGATCGGAACCGTGCTCTTTGTTATTTTATAAAAGATTTTAGAAATATTTATAACGATGTTAATTCTGTTCTGGATCTCTATTTTCATCAGTGTTCTTTAAGTATGTCTGCGCTTGATTTGGTCAGAGCTTTTGGATATTTAGCAAATGCTGGTGTCTCTAATACTGTAACTGAGCCGGTTTTATCATCTCGTCAAGTTAAGCGAATAAATTCTCTTTTGCTTACTTGCGGTACTTATGATGCTGTGGGTGATTTTGCGTATCGGGTGGGCTTGCCTGGTAAAAGCGGTATTGGGGGCGGGATTGTCGCTATCATGCCTGGGCAGTATGTAATCTGTGTCTGGTCACCTGGGCTAAATCAGCATGGTAACTCTCTTGCTGGCACTCAAGCTCTTGAGCTTTTTACCACTAAGACTAAGACTTCGATTTTTTAAGCATCTACTGAAAAATGCGACTTCGACTTCAAAACTTCGTTTTTCAGCGAATCCTTAACTAGTCATCCCTGACACAAAATGACTAATTTAAGTAAAATTTGAATAAATTTCAAACTAATTCCACTAAATTAGGAGTAGTAATCTATATATAGGGTATAATTTAGGAGTATGGGTCATTATAAACGGCTAATAAGTTTACCCTTAGACTATAGCTTCTTTCTTTTTGGGCCACGCCAAGTCGGTAAATCGACTATTTTAAACCAGCGTTTTTGTAAAGATCAGACCTTGTTTTTTGATCTACTGGATTTTAATGAAGTTAGAAAATTAGAAATAGATCCTGGTATTTTTTTTAGGACTATAGAATCTAGAGATTGCAAGATCAAATATGTAATTGTTGATGAGGTACAAAAACTTCCTTGGATCTTAGACGAGGTTCATCGAGTTATGGAATCTTCCAAAAATCCTCCTTATTTTATTCTTACTGGTTCAAGTGCAAGAAAGCTAAAAAAAAATCAAGCTAATCTCCTTGCTGGTAGAGCAATAGAAAAACAACTCTTTCCTTTTATCTATGAAGAATTGAAGAGCTCTGATATTAAAGTGTTTAATTTAGACGATGTTCTTCAATATGGAAGTCTACCAAAAGTTTATCTGGCAAGTTCGAATGATTTGAAGTATGAAATTTTAAGAGCATACACTAATACCTATATCAAGGAAGAAATCAAGGAGGAGTCTTTGGTGAGAAATCTAGGAGCTTTTAATCAATTCCTCTTGCTAGCCGCTGAAGAAAACGGAAATACATTAAATTATTCAAGTATCGCTCAGGATATTGGTGTAGATATGAAGACGATCAAAGAATACTATCAAATTTTAATAGATACGCTTATGGGTTTTTTATTAATGCCGATAAAAAAATCTGTCAGGCAACAAATTGCCAAGAGCCCAAAGTTTTATTTTTTTGATAATGGTGTCCAGCGAGCCTTATGTGAAAAATTAAAATGCCCTCTTATTAGAGCAACAAAAGAGTTTGGCAGAGTTTTTGAACATTGGCTAATAAAGGAGATTGTCTATAAGTCTAATTACTACAGGCGTGATTATAAATTTAGTTTTTATAGAGTCGATGATGATAAAGAAGTTGATCTAATTATAGAAAAACCAAATGGTGAGATCCTCGCAATAGAAATTAAAGCCAATGACAATCCCAAAGAGGAAAAATTAAAAGGTCTCAAATCCTTTGCCAAAGTCTTTCCAGAAGCTAGGCTCATTTGTGCTTGCCTTGCTCAATATCCTCTTAAGCTTGATAAAGGAATAGAAATTTTACCTTGGAAAGATCTTCTAGAGCAAGTTTAAGAATAAGTGGATATTAAGGATTAGCTGAAAAACTAAGACTTAGGTTTTTTATCCCACCCCAGCAATTTTCTTTTTGGCTTCTACGCGCCACTTGGTGATTTGATTAGCCAGCAGAGTAACTCCTAATACACCAATAGAGTGTAGTGCCATTCCCAGGTAAAGCGTTATGGCGTGAGCGTTTTGGGCTTCTGCTTGGAGTTCTGGATTATGCGCTGTTTTTTCTAACACATGATGAATTTTAGCCGCTTCTGGAGTCATAGAACTTAATTGGTTTTCTTCCAGTAAAATTCCTCGCTCTACACCAAATTTTTCGGCTAGTTTTTTATCTAGGTATTTAGCGATATTTCCGTTAGCGACTCTATGACCCAGCCACCATGAGGGTATGAGGGTACAAAACTTTATGACTCTTTCTATTAGCTCATCGACACCTTGAGTGGTACAAAATGCTCCAAACCATTTAGGGACAGTAGTATAACTAAAAAGTAATCCTAATTTAGGGAATAAGCCATGAGTCATATCCATTCCACTTTTCACCATTTGTAAAAATTTATTATTAGCTATATTCTCTGGATTTCGCGTGAGTTTCATCCACATCATATTTAATACAGGAGCTAATCCCAGGGCGCTTTTGCCAAGTATTTTTTGGAGAGGACCGAGCTCTTCAGCTTCGCCAAGTTTTTTACTATCTTTATCATTTAAATATTTTTTTGTGCCAGTGAATCTTTCTTCACCTAAAACATTTTTTCTAAACCATCTTAATGCTAGTCCAAACCCGCCCCACAAAAAGCCTTCAACTGCGCTTTGTCCGACTATGATAGTTTCTTTTAGCTTGTTATAGCGCTGGATTAGTTGCGGTGAGTATTCTAACTCCTTGTAAAAATTCTGCATCGGCTCGATTTTAGCTCTGTATTTTTCGGCTTTAGCACTGTAACCAAGCGTTTCGTAGAGCTTACCGATTCTTTCTAAATCTTTTTTCTCTTCTTCTATTAATCTTTTTTTACCTAGATTAAAACTTTCTTCGTCTTGAAGCTCCTCACGATAAAACTTAGATATATTTTCTGCTTGGTTTTTTTCATCTCCCTCTAAATATAATTTAGCTGTGATTTTGGCTAAGCTTTTTGTCAAAAATGGTGCAAAAAATAAAGCACAAGTGCTCCAGCCCGCCTCCAAACATGCCTCCAAAAAACTTTTCCAATTGCGTGTGGCTCCGGCTATAACTACTGGGATATCAAACGCACTTAAATCCAAAAATAATCTTGTTATAGATTCTCTTGAATCTATTATTCCAGCGTAATTCTTGGCAATTTCCCAGAAGCCTTTTTTAGGCGGGGCTATATTTACTTGTGATTTTGAAGGCGCCTTTTCAACGGCGTAATTTTTTTTATTATTTAAATATTCTACTGCCGACATAGCCCCTAAACCCTAAATAATATATTATAGCTTATTACGGATTTGTAACGTAGGGTCCTGATTTTAAAAAGAGATTTTTAGTAAACTTAGGATATGTATCCTAAGTTTAGTGGTAAAATTAGGATATGAATCCCAAGTTTACTCCTTCTCTGGATAATTTTGCTTTTGATAAGAATTGGATTCTAGACAGGATGCTTTTTATTTCTGGCCCTCGTCAGATTGGTAAAACTACTTATATTAAAAACAAAATCTCTCAAATTGGTGGTAGTTACTATAACTGGGATAATCCGGATGTTAGGCTTGCTTATAATAAATCATCTTCTTTTTTTGTAGATAAAACCAAGGAGCATTCACTAGTGGTTTTTGATGAAATTCATAAACGCAATAAATGGAAGGATATTCTTAAAGGTATTTATGATGTGCATAAAACTAACTATCGATTTGGGGTCACAGGAAGCGCTCGCCTAGACACTTTTAAGAGATCTGGCGATTCTCTTGTAGGAAGATATTTTACTACTCATATGTTTCCAATTTCACCAAATGAATTACAAGGACTTGATTTTAAGGAGTTTAGTTGCGCTCATGAATTTATTAATGCAATGCGCTCAGCGTGCACTGTTCAAAAAAATATATCTAATGATTTAATCAGTCTAGGAGGTTTTCCAGAGCCGTTTTTTACAGGTTCTGTAAGCTTTTGGCGACGTTGGCAAAAACAATACCGAGATTTATTAATTCAAGAAGATCTAAGAGATCTTTCTAATATCCAAAGACTAGATACCATTGAACTTCTTGTCGATTTGCTTAAGCAAAAGGTCTCTAGCACTGTATCTTACAATTCTTTAGTTAATGATCTGCAAGCTGACAATAAAAGTATAAAATCTTGGATAGCTCAGCTAGAGAAGCTTATGATGGTTTTTACTATTAAACCTTGGTCTAAACAAATCAATAAATCTTTTAGAAAAAACCCCAAAATTTACTTTTATGATTGGACCTTAGTCACTGAGCCTGGGGCACGATTTGAAAACTTTTTAGCACTTCAGATTTTTCGCACTCTAACTTTATGGAATGATAGATTTGGTTATGATTTTGAATTATTTTTTATACGAGACTATAATGATAATGAAATAGATTTTTGTATTAGTCTAAATTCTAAGCCTTGGTTATTAATCGAATCCAAACTTGTCTCTCCAAGACCATCCTCGAGTCTTAATAAGATCAAAGCCCTTCTGGGAGTGCCATCTATCATAGTTACTAGCGAGTGTAACTGGAATACCTCTATTGATGATAACTATATCGTTGATATAGATAGATTTTTGGCGGTTTTGAGCTGATTTTTTGATTAGTTAATGCTTTGAATCAATGTTTTCATTGATTGAGTGGTATAATAAATTTATGCTTTCTGATTTGGAGTTTCGTGAAGTTTTTCATTTTTGCTTCTTAGAGCACTTACTTAAGATTTCAGATCCTGGACTTTATATTCTTAAAGGAGGTGTAAATCTTAGATTCTATTTTAATAGTCCGCGTTACTCAGAAGATATGGATCTGGAT
>JBEAYS010000042.1:0-14039 GCA_041170505.1 Cyanobacteriota bacterium | reverse complement strand
AAGGTTATTTTTTAAAAAATTTGGGTATAACAGTAGTTTAAGCTTTTTTAGCGTTAAGTTTGGCCACAAGTCTAGACTTTAGTCTAGCGCCAGCATTAGCATGAATAATTTTTCTTTTGATAGCTTTATCGATCTTGCTGAATGCCTCTGGAAGATTGCTAAGTGCCGTTTCGATATCACCGCCAAGTGCTAAATCTCTAACGGTTCTGATGGCCGTACGCATAGATGCTTTTTGAGAATAATTGCGTAATTTGTTACGCTCGCTGGTTTTAACTCTTTTCTTCGCTGATTTAATATTTGGCATAGCAAGTTATAATAACATATATCATGCCTGGAAAACCTATTTGTATTTTTGAACCTGGACAATATGATTTCATAAGAGAGGCAGGCAGGCTTGCCGGCGAGGTTTTGCACCTTTGCGGGGACATGATTAAGCCTGGAATCACGCCGCTGGAGCTTGATGATTTTGCTGAGACTTGGATCCGCCAGCAGGGCCATATCCCCACCTTTAAAGGGTATTACGGGTTCCCTAAGACGCTGTGTATTTCGGTAAATGAAGAAGTGGTGCATGGAATTCCTGGCTCGCGCCCCCTAAAATCCGGTGATGTAGTTAGTATCGATGTCGGTGTGAGCATAAAAGAAAGCTTCAAAAACCGCGATTTTTTTTATGTGGGTGATAACGCTTTTACTTTTCCTGTCGGAGAAGTGAGTCCAAAAGTAGCAAGACTCCTTGAACACACTAACCAAGGGCTCTGGGCGGGCATAGACGCCGTAAAACCAGGCAATATGATAAGTAATATCGCTTCGGCTGTAGAAAGCCTCGCTAAAAGCCACAGGTACGGCAATGTAGAAGAATTCGGCGGGCACGGGGTGGGTCCTGAATATCACTGCGAGCCGTTTATTCCGAATTTTACTGAATTTTACCGCGATTATCCAGACACCCAAATCCAAGTGGGCATGGTGCTTGCTATTGAGCCGATGTTTAATATCGGAAGCTCGCATATTGTCAAGCACAAAGACGGCTGGACTATTTCTACAGCGGATCGCAAGCCCTCAGCGCATTTTGAGCATGAGGTGCTGGTGACCGATTCAGGCATTGAGGTGATTACTGATGTGCGAAAAACACGTGGTTGGGCTCCTGGGGTTTAGAGACAATGTCTCAAAAAATTTTTTTTGTGGTATCATTCCTATTGATTGGCTAAAGAAATCATAGAAATGGAAGGTGTTATTACTGAAACTTTGCAAGGCGCGAAGTTTAAAGTACGTCTTGATAATGATCACGAGGTAATAGCGAACATCTCCGGTAAAATTCGCAAGCATTATATTAAAATTCTGCCTGGTGATAGGGTAAAAGTGGAACTCACTCCTTATGACCTTAATGTCGGTAGAATTACTTTTAGGGTTAGTAATAAGCGTGGTTTTGAAGAGCAAGAAGAAGTTGCTTAACGATTTGCTTGTTTTAGATTTAAATTATTAATAATTAAGGATCCACTGAAAAATGCGACTTCGTCGATTTTCCAACCCTGAGCCAAGATTTTCTCTTGGCTCAGGGAGTGGATCCTTAATATTTTTGTTAGGCGGATTCCGCCTCAAAACTTCGTTTTTCAGCGAATCCTTAATATCATAAGCTGAGTTCTAAAATATCATTAAGATTTAATCATTAAAGCCTGCATACATGTTAAGATTTTGCCCCTGAAGCAGGTAATTATCTGCTTTTTTCAAAAAAGGCGTAATACATGAAGGTTAGATCATCCGTAAAGAAAATTTGCAATAATTGTAAGGTCATAAAAAGACATGGCCGAGTAATGGTGATTTGCGAAAACCCTAAACACAAACAAAGACAAGGATAATTTAAATTATATGGCAAGGATAGCAGGTGTAGATTTACCAAATAAAAGAGTCGTTATAGCTCTTACTTATATTTATGGTATTGGCAAGAGTACTTCTCAAGAGATACTCGCAAAAGCTGGTGTTGATGAGAGTATCAGAGCTCATAAGCTTACAGAAGAAGAGCTCGGAAGAATCAGAGACGTTATTAAGACTCTAAAAGTCGAGGGTGATCTTCGCCGTGAAGTCGGTCTTAACATGAAGCGTTTGATAGAAATCAATTGCTATCGTGGTACCAGACATCGTAGAGGTCTGCCAGCCCGCGGTCAAAGAACCCGGACTAATGCTAGAACTCGTCGTGGTGGTAAGCGTATCGCTATCGCTGGTAAGAAAAAGGCTCCTAAAGGATAATAAATAATAGGTAAAATTTTATGAACGAAACAGCAACAAAAGCAAAAGCAAAAACCAAAGGTAAGAAAAAGACCAAAAAAAATGTAGTTAACGGTATTGCACATATCAGCTCTACTTTTAATAACACAGTGATCACTATCACTGATGCCGCTGGTAATGCGATATCTGCAGGATCATCGGGAATGGCGGGTTTTAAAGGTTCCAAAAAGAGTACTCCTTTTGCCGCTCAGATAGCTTCTGAAATGGCCGCTAAAAAAGCGATCGAAAGGTGCGGGCTTCAAAAAGTAGAAGTAAGAGTTAGTGGACCTGGCGCAGGTAGAGAGACTGCGACTCGTGCCCTTCAGTTAGCTGGTTTACAAATTACTGCTATTGCTGATGTGACCCCGCTTCCACACAATGGCTGTCGTCCAAGCAAGCCTAGAAGAGTTTAAAATTTTACTAACCCGGGAGAAAAATACTAATGAACATTGAATTAAAAATTGCAGTTGAGGAACATCCAGAATCAGATGGTACTATACGTGGTCGTGTAGTGCTTCAACCCCTTTATAGAGGTTTTGGACATACAGTAGGTAATACCCTAAGAAGAGTTTTGCTAGGTAGAATCAAGGGTTCGGCTGTTACGCATGTCCGTATCGAAGGAGCAAATCATGAATTTACTACCCTTAACAGTGTTTCTGAGGATGTTTTGCAGATTATTCTAAATCTCAAGTTGCTAGTAGTAAAACTTCATACCGAAGATTCTAGAACTCTTACTTTGAGAGTAAATCAACCTGGTATTGTTACTGCCTCTTCTATTGAGTGTCCTAGTGATGTTGAGATAATTAATAGAGATCTTGAAATTGCTAACCTCTCTCCAGGAGCTAAGCTAAATATGGAGATCATGGTATCAAAGGGTTACGGTTATGTTCCTTCTGAAGAGCACGAAAAAGAAACTGCTGTGGATGTTATCCCTGTAGACTCTTTGTTTATGCCTATTCGAAATGTTTCTTACTCAGTAGAGCCTATTAGTATGACTGGTGAGACTGCTAAATACGACAAGCTCATTTTAGATTTATGGTCTGATGGATCTATCTCTATCAATGAAGCTGTTGGTAGTGCCGCGGCTCAGGTAGTAGAACTTATGAATCCGATGATTAATTACACAGGTCAAAAAGTCGGTGTAATTAAGACTGTAGATGATACTGCTGACTCTAAGCAAGAATCTCAAGACACTACTTTTAACGTTAGTGTAGAAGAGCTTGAGCTTTCTGTAAGATCATACAACTGTTTAAAACGCGCTAATATAAACACTTTGCATGATTTATTACAATTGAGTGATGTTGATTTGATGAATATCAAAAACTTTGGTAAAAAATCGGCAGAAGAAGTACTTGATAAACTCGAAACAATGGGCTTTTCACTTAGAGGTAGAGATAGAGGCGTTTATTTGACTGGACTTGCAGTTAATTAAAACTAAAGGTAGATAATTATGAGACACGGTAGACAAAAAAGAAAAATGAATAGACCTGCAGATCAGCGTAAAGCCGCTTTGCGAGCACTAGCTACAAACTTACTTCGTGAAAAACAAATCGACACTACTCTTGCAAACGCAAAAGCAGTCGTTCCAGAAATCGAAAGATTAGTGGGATTGGCTCGCAGAGGTGATTTGCACGCTCGTCGTCAGGCTGCTGCTTTTATTTATGATAAAGAAGTGGTAAAAGATTTGTTTTCAGCAGTTGCAGACCGCTATCAAGTCAGGCAATCAGGTTTTACAAGAATTGTCAAAAACGGTAATAGACGCGGTGATAATGCGCCTTTGGCTATACTTCAATTAGTCTAATATATTGCGTTTAGAAAAACCTAGCGAAAAAACTTTTGATCAGCTTTTTTTGTTGATTAAGTATTATTCTGATCGTTTTGAAATGTTGCCCAAGACCATGGACGAGCTCTATCATCAAATGCGAGGCTTTAGACTTTTGGTTGATGATTTAGATCAGGTCCTAGGATGCTCTCACCTTGATGTTTTTACTCCGACACTTGCTGAAGTTAAAAGCTTAGCGGTACAACCCTTTGCTTTAGGTAAGGGTTATGGGCGGGTTCTCGTAGAAGATTGTGAGCGCGAAGCGCGCGAGCTGGGTATAAAAAAGATTTTTGCTCTCACTTATAGAGATGAATTCTTTAAGCATTTAGGTTATCTGCAGGTGACTATGGAAAGTCTTCCTGAGAAGGTTTATAAAGAGTGCGTCAAATGCCATTATTATAATAATTGTAATGAAATAGCGGTTTTGAAGAATTTGTGATCTAGCTTTTTATGATAGCTTCTATAACCCTGTCCTGGTCTGAGTTAGAGAGCTCTGGATAAACCGGTAAACAAAGAATAGACTTGCTTGCTTGTAAAGAATTAGGCATATCGTTATCTTGGTAAGCGAGATCTGTATAAATTTTTTGCATATGCAAAGGCAGAGGATAGTAAATTTCAGAGCTGATGCCTTGGGCTAGAAGCTTTTCTCTGAGCTGGTTTCGCTTGGATTCGATATCTTCAAGACTAAGCTTATTAGATTCAAGGCGGATGGTGTATTGGTGATAAATATGAGTAGAATTATTGATTAGAGTCGGAGTTATAATCGTGCTCCCTTGAAACTCTTTACTTGAGAGGGGTGTATTATATCTCGAGGCAATTTGTGCTCGCGCTTGGTTCCAAGAGCTAATATGCTTGAGCTTAATTCTTAATATCGCCGCTTGAACTTCATCTAGGCGAGAATTCACTCCGAGCTCATCGTGGAAATATCTGCGCGATGAACCGTGAGCGCGAATGCGTCTAAGCCTTTCATTGAGAGCGTCTGAGTTCGTGGTCAGCATGCCTCCGTCGCCGGCGCAAGAAAGATTCTTAGTGGGATAAAAACTATAAGTGCCGATATCTCCAATTGTGCCAGCAAATTTATCCAAATACTTAGTGCCAAAACTTTGGGCAGTGTCTTCAATGACCTTCAATCCGTGTCTATCAGCAAGTTTCATGATCTCGCTCATTTGACAGGCTTGCCCGTAAAGATGCACGACTATGATGGCGCGAGTCTTCGGTCCAATCTTGGCTTCTATGTCAGAGGCTTTTATATTAAAAGTATTTATATCAATGTCCGCAAACACAGGTACAGCGCCGATTTGTGTGATCGCTTCGGCAGTCGCCACATAGGTAAAAGGTGTGGTGATCACCTCGTCGCCCGGTTTTATATCTAGCGCTAGAAGCGCGATATAGAGCGCATCTGAGCCGTTCGCGCACCCGATCGCGTGCTTGGCTCCCAAAAATTCGCTAGCTTCTTGCTCGAAGTTTTTGACTTGAGGACCCAGCACATAATGTCCTGAGCGCAGTACTTCGATGACCGCAGTCTCAATTTCTGACTGGATTTGCTTGTACTGAGATTGCAAATCCAGCAAAGGGATTGGTTTTAGGGTGGTTTGCTCCATGTGAAATTTTACTTAGATTTTTTTGCTTTGCGTTTTGTGTTTTTAGCGGCTCTTTTTACGCCTTTTTGTTGTTTGTCAGGGTTGATTTTTTTACTCATGTGTTTTTCCTTTAACAATCTCAGGGATTGGGTTATAACATCATGATATAACAAATTCACCCTGTGCCTCGTAAATTTATCAAAGATTTTAGAGACCGGGGGTGGGGTGGTGATGCATGGTAAGATAATTGCTGGGTCTAATTGTAACATTGTATCAATTACAAACTGCTCTCTTTAATTGTTCATAAACCCTAAAAAACCCAATCAGGGCTTAGTAAAATAGCGTTTTTTAAGCAGGGGTTTTAGGGGCTTATTAACAATACCCAATAAAATATTTATATAACTATTTTATAAGTTCTGACATGTGAAATTAAAGAGAGCAGTTCATCGGGTGACCTGTATTAATAATATTTTTACGTAATACTAATCCAAAAGCTCATAATCCTCAAAACAAACCGCCTGCCCCAGCGCCCCCAACCCATCTTCAGCCAGCACCTGCCAGACCCGGGCTGATTTGATCAAAAATCTTTTCCCTGATTTACTGACCCTAACTCCCGAATAATTATTTATAAATCCTTTCCTCTGGACTTCATTAAGCAGTTCATCACGTGCTTGCCTTTCATCAGGTTCGGCGCTGTAGCGAGACTCTAAATTTATAAACTCTTGCCAATCCAACTCCCAGAGCTCTTGGGCGCGCCTATTAGCAAAAACAAAAACGGGATTAGCATGATTCTCCAGCTCAAAAACTTTGCAAGATCGCGGCCAGTCACTAATAAGATTTTTGATGTTCGTGTGTGAGGCAATCACGAAGCGGGATTCATAGAGGTCGTCATCTAGATTCTTTCCATAAAACTTCCGGTAAGATTTTTTGAGTAAATCTAAATACTCTTGTAAATTAGGGTTTTGGTGGGTGTGAGTGTGCATTAAAAATTAAATCTATAAGCGCGGTTACAGCGCTCACCGTATTTTAGACCTTCTTGATCTACTTCGATTTCTTTAAAGCCAAATTTTTTATAGATATGGATTGCTGATTCTAGTCTGTGATTGGCATACAGGCTAATTGATTTATAGTTGTTGAGGCGCGCGCGCTCGATAGCGTATTCCATCAGGTATTTGCCGATGTTTTTGCCTCTAAATTCCTTTGCTACTGTCATTTTGGAGATCTCACATTCGCAATCTGTTTTGTGTACTAAGCTTATAGTCCCAATTACCATGCCTTCGTGGCAAGCGACAAAAATCTCTCCACCCTTCTCAAGGATTGATTCTTGGGGGTTATCTAATTGCTGGTAATCATACGGGCTTAAATTAAAATATTCTTTTAGCCACGCTAGATTCAATTCTCTAAAATCTTTTTGATCTTGCTTGCAATAAGGTCTAATTGTAATAGACTTGCTAACTCTCTCGCTGATTGGTTTTTGGCGGAGTTGTCTCTCGAAGAATCGCAATCGGGCTAGAATTAAGTCTTTTTCTTCGCCAAGAAGTTCTCCAAAAACTTCTTCAAGATGTTTTAGCTCTGGAACCAAGTCATTGAGAGCATTTATGCCTTTGTTGGTGATTTTTATGACTACGAACCTACTATCAGATTTTTGGATGTCGCTGGTTACTAGTCCATTTCTTTCAAGCTCTTTTACCACCTGAGATGCCGAGGATGCTGTCACGCCTCGAGCAAGTGCTAAGCTCTTAAGATCAATTCCGTTAGATTTATAAATCGCTAGTAAAAAAGAAAACCAGACTGGTCTAAAATTATGTCCATGTTTATCATAGAGCTCTTGAACCTGCATGAATAGTATATCCGTGAGTCTTTTGGTTAGCGAACCGATCGATAAAATACTATCCCCAGGTAGCTTTTCTATATACTCATCAATTTTTTTATTAGCTTGATTCATCTTATCCTTTTAGAGCCTTAGTGACTCTGAGCTTGGTCATAAATTGCGAAATCATAATCGCACTAAATATCAAGAAAGTATGGAGGCCAAGCCCTTGATAGACAGTTTTTGCGTGCTGATCCAAAATATTTTCTCTTAGATTCGGGTCACTAACATTCGCCATCTTCTTATATACATCATAATATTTATTTGCTTCTGGGAAGTGGTGCTTAATAAATCCTAACCAGCCTGGCTCTTTAGGACTAGGTCTATCTACAAGGATCCCAGGCTCTAGACCATGTAATTTTTGGAGTTTTGTGTCTCTGATAGCCGCTAGTGGTCCATTGGTAATTTTTTGTCCCAGCCACCACAGAGGTATCATGGAAAGTGCTTTTGAGAGTTTTTCGATTAATTCATTTCTACCCTGAGCGGTTAAAAAGACACTTGACCACTTTGGTATGACCATAAACGAAAACATCATTCCAAGGCGCGGATAGAGACCATGAGTCATATCAAATTGATGATCTAAGAATTGTAAGAATTTATTATTCTTGAGTTTTGATCTGTCGCGCGTAGCATTTAAAACCAAGTAATTTAAAATCGGCGAAATGCCCATGCCTACTACTGCTCCGAGATATTCTTTAAGACCGATTTTGGAATCATCTCCTAGTTTTTTTCTTTGATCTTCAGTCGTGTAGCCTTGAGTACCGGTAAAACTGTTTTGTTTTAGAATATATTTTCTAAACAGTCTCATTGTAATTCCAAAACTTCCCCAGATACCACCCTCTACAAAGCTCTCAGCGAGCTGGACTGCTTCCTTAAAGCGAAGAATTTTTTTGCGCTTAGAATCCACATCCTGGCTTGCCAGTTTAGTACTAAAGTTTTCACAAAAATTATTTATTTTATCGAGTCCTGCTTGTTCTTTTTGGGCTTTTTGGTGCTGACCGAGTTCTTTATACAGGTTAACTATATGTTTTTTATCGTCAAGCTCTTCTTCTGAGACTCTTTTGATAGCTTTTATATAACTATCATTATCGTGAAGTTCTTGTCTATGAAACAAAAGATGATTAGAAATATCATCATGCTCAGATTTATCCAGCATAAATCTTCCCAGTATCTGCGAAACTACGCTGGTGATTTTAGGAGCCGCAAAAACCATAATAAAGCTAGCACTGGCTTCTACAACGGATTCTATAAAACTATAAATATTTCTCATACCTCCTATGACAGTCGGTATATCAGCGCCAATTAAATCCATAACGGCTCTATACGTAGAGGCTCTTGAGTCAAAAATCTTAGCCCAAATCTTAGCTTTATCCCACAGCGTTTTTTTATCAGTGCTTAACTTGCTCTCGCTGACTAGATTAGAGGAGTTTTGCAGGAAGCTTACTGGGTTCTCCAAAAAAAGATTTTTTGTTTCTGATGAACTTGAAGGCGAGCGTAAGGTAGTTACGGGCCAATCCGTGACAAATTTATTAATTTCGGGCAGCCTAGTACTAGCTTGGCCAGCTTGATTATTGGCCAAATCCACAGGCCCTGCATTGTTATCTAGAGGCACTAGCATTTAGTTAAGGGCTTAACTGTTAAGCCCTTAACTGTTAAGCCCTTAACTGTTAAGCCCTTAACTAATTTTATCATATCTGTATGGCGCATTTAGGCGGGGTTTTTTAGCTTACGGTAGTGCCCGTCTGCAAGAACTTCATAGCCTTTTTCTTGGCTTAATGCTTTGAGTTTTTGGAATACATCTTTAGAGCTTCTAAAAAGCTCCTCATCGCTAACAACGATTAATTTATTACCCTCAGCTCTTACAATCAGGTTATATTTATCTTCGTTCCCGCCTTCAGTTTTGTTATAAGTACCGTCGTTATAAGCATTTAAAACATCAATAGGTGTGAGTTTTTCACCATTTTTACCATATACTCTATTGGCGTCTGGAGTATTTGGGTATACCTTGCGGTACTCAGTAAAAATCTCATTAACACCCAAGTCCATGAGCCTAGATATGGTATCAAGAGTATCTTGCTCCTGGTTGACCTCGATGATTGTTGAAGCTGTAACGTCTATATTATTACGGTGACAGTGCTCAATAGCACTAGTATTGGTGGTTGCATGAGTGCCTTTACCTACGCTTTTGAGGGTATCGTCATTAAGAGACTCGACTCCGATGTAAACACCTGCTAGACCGGCTTTCTGGAGTCTTGCTAAAAGCTGATCGTCTTTTAGAGAGTCTGCTCTTGTTTGAATAGCGAACTGGATTTTATAACCATGCTCAGCTTTAAATTCAGTATTAAACTCCGTCATAGCAGCAATAAACTCATCTAACCATGAATCCATCTTGAATGTTGCAGCGCTGATCTCCTGGTTAATTAGTTTGTCGTGTTTGGCTCTAGTCATAAAAGTAGCATCCTCAAACATGACACAGCCGATTTCTTTACCCTGCTCAAGTCCAGTGTTTATGACTTGTTTGAGATGCTCGACTATAGTGCGCGCTGGTTGTCTAGTGGTCATATTAGGAATCGCACAAAACGTACAATGCTCAGGACATCCGCGCATGTCCATTACTCTAATCATCTTATGATCGGGCTCGGGGTTTCGAAAAATTGTAAAAGGTTCTAGCAGTTCGTAATTTTGCGGGCTAGGTAAAACCTGCTGATCAATAGGGAGTTTGAGTTTGCGGGTTTTATGTTTGCCTCTAAAAACCAATCCTTGTATGTTTTGTAGCTTTTCTGTGATTTGAGCTTGAGTGAGTGTGTGGGCTTCATTATAAATATCTAAAAACGCACGAAAACTTTTATCAGCATCACTTACAAAAGAAAAATCAACAGGGTATCTCTGGTCTCTATTAACGAACTGTAAATAGTCCCCAGCCGTTTTTTCATGCACGCCTCCCTTAATAACAAGAAGATTTTCTAGTAACCTAGTACCTAAGTGATCAAGAAAATTCATGCCGTTTATATGACCAGGCGAAGTGGAGCTAAGACCTAGAATATCACCGGGTTTTAGCCGGTTTTTGATATCATTCCAGTTATCACGATTAAGATGAAATACTTCGGTGCTAAATCCTTTTTGCTTGGCGATAGTTGCGATGATTTGTATACCTTGGGCGTATGCATCCCCGTAGATGCTCTCACTTGGTTTACCGCAGTCAATTAGTACTAATCTTTTGGTCTTGTTAACTTGCTGTTTTAGAGCGGAATCAGCAAGCTTGAGACAAGCGTAGTAAGTACTCATGCTCTTTGTGTTTTCACGGTTGCAGGCGGCTAGTATTAGTTTTCTAGCGTGCGAATCTGCTGGCATGCATCCAACGGGTTTTCTTGCTGTGTGGAGAGCTTGAAAAAACAAGTGACCATCTTGTTGTATTGGATTTCTTCCAAGATATCTATCTCGATGTGCTAAACGGTGGTAATGAACATGTCCGCTATTGGTTCTAGCATTTGGATCAGGCATATGAGTATAGCTTAGATCAATCATATTATATTAATGATAATTAAGGACTTAATTAATTATAGCAGTATGTTTCACAGGTGTAAATACAGCATTTGTCGTTCTGGGATATCTAGGATTTGAGCCATTTTTAGCCTCTGGTGCTAAAATCAGCCCTATATGACCCCTAACTGCACCGATCATGGAGCCTGCCCCTCATCAGCCCTTAGCCCCGAGCAAGCTAGATCAGCTTACGCCTTAATAAATCCTAATTGGGTTTTAGATTTTAGTGGCCCCGTCGCAAAAATAACTAGAGATTTTGTTTTTGGGACTTATAAAGAAGCTCTTGATTTTACTAATAAAGTCGCGCTTATTGCTGATGCTGAAAATCATCATCCAGAAATAACCCTCGCCTTTAAAAAAGTTAGGGTAGAGTATTGGACGCATAACGCTCAGGGATTGACTCACATGGATTTTTCTGCGGCGCAAAAAATTGATAAGCTATGATAAAAACAGCAATAGTCGGCTACGGTAAATCAGCGCAGATCTTTCACTTACCTTTTTTACTGAATAATTCTAATTATCAAATCACTGCTTTTTGCTCCTCTCAAATCCAGTCACTGACAGAAAAGTTTCCTCGAGCTCGGATTTACTCTACGGTAGAAGATTTAGCGGGTGACACTGATATAGATTTGGTTGTGATTTGTTCGCCTAGTTTTTTGCATTACTCTCAAGCAAAAATACTTTTAAACGGTGGTAAGAATTTAGTAATCGAAAAACCTTTTTGTCTAAAATCCACTCAGGCAGAGGAATTAATAAAATTGGCGGAGCAACAAAATCTCAAGCTGTGCGTGTTTCAAAATAGGCGCTGGGATAGTGGGTTTTTGACGCTAAAAAAACTTATCGCAGATGATACACTTGGTGAGATAAATTTTTATGAGGTTCATATAGATCGCTGGAAGCCGCATGTTCAAAAGCGTTGGCGTGAAGAGCCAATTGAGGGCGCTGGTATTGTTTTTGATTTGGGCGCGCATTTGATCGATCAAGTTATAAGTGTGATGGGCGAGCCAGAAACAATCAGCGTAGATAAGCTCGCTCAGCGTCCTGGCGCTTTAGTGGAGGATTACTTCCATTTGGTTTTTCAGTACCCGCTCAAACGCGCTATTATTCACTCTTCTAGCCTCGCGCAGACATCTCCTTTTTATATTTTGGCTCATGGCTCAAAAGCTAGTTTTTTGCATCTTACTATGGATCCGCAAGAAGCCCTTCTAAACCAAGGGCTCGCTCCTGGCTTGCCGGGCTGGACTGGTACTGTTCCAGGCTCTTCTTTTTTGTTCTCTAATAAAAACGGCTCCCTAATTAAGACCGAGATAGATTCTGTGCCAGGGTCTTATGGCGAGTTTTATGACCTTATGTTCAAGTCCTTATCTCAGGGCGCGCCTGTGCCTGTTTGCCCTAGAGAGGTTCTAAAGAGTATTAAGATTTTGGAGGCTTTGTAAAAAGCTAGCAATGGCGAGATAATATCGGCTATTATGTTTATCTGTGTATGGCCAAATTTCATTAAATTCTATAAAAAAAGAATTAGATGCAAATTTTTCTTTTGAAACTTATAAAAAATCAAAAGAAGAAATGCTCAGAGCTATTACGCAATTTCATTCTAGTTTGCAACATAATTTTAATAGTTTTTTTAGCTCCTTAGATAATTTCTTTAAAACAAAAAATTTTAAAAATAAAGTACCAGTTTATTCTTTAATTAGAGCTAACTTTCGTCCTAACGAGATACCTTATGTAATAAATTTTTTGAATAATACTGTAGGCTTGGATATTGCTAAACCTAAAATTAGTGTCTCTGAGAATGAAAAATCATATCAAGCAAGTTTATTTCATTGGGGATCAAATGACTGTTACTCTAAGCCCATTATTAATCACTTTAATTCGCAGGAAAACACCTTTGCGCAGGTCGAGATCATTAAAAAGTCCTCAAGATCAGATCATGCAAAAGACGCTTACGATTATAAAGCTATATCAGGCGTTCTAGATATCCTAAATAATTTATCAAGAAAATTAAGTCACCAAGATTTTAAATCTTATTTCAAGTCATTAAGATTAAAGGTTAGGAACTCTCTACAAAGCTCATTAAAGAGTCCAGAAATTTTTTCTAAAGAAGTTTCTTACTTTAAGGTGTTTGATTATGGTCAAGATCTAAAATACATTGTTAAAGGTGATATGGTGATCTTGCCTATTGATGAATGTGACGAAGAAAATATTGATCTTATTAAAGATCTAATAAACATTAAACAACAAGATTATTCCCCTATCTATATTAACCAAGATTTTAATTCATTCAATATTTATGACGAGAAACCATATTCTTTTAAATTAGATAAAACTTATTTAAGAGGTTTTATGGTGCTTTCACGCTCTATATTAGAAAAAATACAAGATCCTAGAAGTTTTTATGCTTTATATAAAGATTTTGTAAATCTACCTAATGACACTAATAACGCTCAAGAAATAGTCAGATCAATTGCATCTATCGCATCCCCTAATGAATCCTGCGCTGTAAATGTATTTTTATTTAAATCTAAATTTGATGGAGATGATAATGGGGATAATATCCAGCCAATGCCGCAACCATCAAAAATTAGTAGTCCAGAAAATTTTCTTCAAGCCGCTTGAGTCATTAAGCTAGATCTCTGTCCTTGAGCTGATTTGCGCAGATCATCAAGGTCTTGAGCAAGAGTAGGGGCAGGAGTTTTAGGCGGGCTCACTTGGTGAAGGCTTTGTTGTTGCGTTACAGAAGAATCGCTAGCTATTGGGGTTTCGGTAGCTGCTGATTTTTTTGACGCTTGCTCTTTACTGACAGCAAGGTCAGTATCGTGGTATTGGATTTTATCACCTTCGTCAGTCTTGGCGCTTGAACGGTGCAGATAGAGCCCGACACCGATGTTATAAGCAGACATAGAGAAATTGCTCCAAGGCAGAATAATATTGAGCATTTTTTGTGGAATGAATCTCTGGACTATATCCATAA
>JBEAYS010000041.1:0-8830 GCA_041170505.1 Cyanobacteriota bacterium | reverse complement strand
GCGATTCTTGATCTTATACACGCTAACACTTCAATCTCTGCTCAAAACGCAATTAAGATCTATCAAGGCGAGCTTGGTAATTCTATAAAATTATTGCGCTTAAAATTATTAAATATACTCGCAGAGGTGACCGCTAGTATTGATTTTCCTGATGAAGTCGGTAATTATGATCCAAGCCTTTTTAGGATTAAAATTCAAGAAGTAATTGATGAAATAGATCATTTACTAGCTGGTGAAAAAGAGGGACACATACTTAGAAATGGCTATAGAATAGCAATTGTAGGTAAACCTAATGCGGGCAAATCAACTCTTCTAAATACTTTACTAAAAAAAGAAAGAGCTATAGTTACTAATATTGCTGGAACAACTCGAGATATTATCGAAGAGAGTTATAGCTTAAGAGGACTGCCTTTGGTTTTACTAGATACAGCAGGTATTCGTAAAAGTGATGACCTAGTAGAGCAAATCGGCATCCAAAGAAGTTTTTCGGCTTTAGCTGATGCTGATTTGGTTATGAATTTAATTGACTTAAGTACTAGAGAAGAAAATAATGACTATGACTTGGAGCATGTCAATATCCTGACAGTAGGTACGAAGCTAGATTTGGCTTGCCAAGATAGTTCTAAGACAGATATAAACATTTCCGCCAAAAATAATATTAATATTGAAGAATTAAAAAATATTCTTTTTGAAAAAATCTCAAGTCTATCTAAAACTAAAGATTTAATCAAAATCAATCATCGACAGGGTGATTTATTGCGCCAAGCCAAAAACGCGCTTGAGGATTCATTGGCAGCTACGGCTCTAAGTGAGGATTTTTGGACTATAGACTTGAGAACGGCGATTCATAGTCTTGGAGAAATTACAGGGGAGACCCTGACGGAAGAAATTCTTGATAATATATTTAGTAGGTTTTGTATAGGTAAATGAGAGAATCTAAGCCCGAGTTTAATATAAAGAGTACTGGTAAATGGCGATTTGCAATTATTAGTTGTAAGTGGAATCATCAGTTTAATGATGAAATGAAAAGCTCTGCTCTTGATGCTTTGAAATCTTCAGGTATACCTGAAGAAAATATTAGTTTATTTGAAAGCCCTGGTGCTTTTGAACTGCCTATTTTATGTCTCAAATTAGCAAAAAGTAGAAGATTTGATGCGATTATTTGTTTTGGGACTATTATTCGCGGAGATACTTATCACTTCGAAATCGTAGCAAACGAGTCAGCGCGAGGTATTATGGAAGTCGCTCTGGGAACGGCAGTGCCGATTTTTAATGGAATACTTACTTGTAACAATACCGAGCAAGCTGAAATTCGTGCGGGGAAAAACAAAGAAAACAAAGGTAGCGAAGTTGCGCTATCTGCTTTAGCCTTACTTGCTGAGTTTGATAAAATTCACTAAATTTTTTACTTCATTTAACCTCTTTCGAAACCGTAGGTTTCGTAGAAAGAGATTAAAACAAAAATAACAAAATCGAAGATTTTGCTAGAGTTCTTTCGGACCCATTTATGGGTTTCGAAAGAACTCTATTAATTTAGTAAATTCTTCAAAAAGATAATCGCTATCATGTGGTCCAGGACTGGATTCTGGATGGTATTGTACTGAAAAAACCTCAGGTCTGTTTCTTAGACGGATCCCAGCAATAGTATCGTCGTTTATATTCAAGTGAGTGATAGAAATATTACCAGGTAAATTTTCTTTAGATACTGCAAAACCGTGATTGTGTGAGGCTATTTCAATTTTGCCAGTTTCTAAATTTTTAACTGGTTGATTAGAACCTCTATGACCAAATTTTAGTTTGTAAGTTTTTGCTTGGTTTGCAAGAGCTAATAGCTGATGACCTAAACAAATTCCAAAAATTGGTTTTTTGAATTTTTGGATTAGAGTTTCAATGGTTTGGATTGCATAATTAACAGCCGATGGATCTCCTGGACCATTGCTCAGAAATACTCCATCTGGATCTTGCTCTAAAACATAATCTGCACTTGTGCTTGCAGGTACCAGAGTAACATCACAGCCATGCTCAATAAGTTTGTTGATGATGTTTTGTTTAATTCCAAAATCAAAAGCAATAACTTTATACTTGGCGGTTTTAAGATTACCAGTAAATAATCCAGTAGGTGATTGATAGATACCAGGATGAATTTCTTTAGCAGTAACTATGCTAGCCAGATCTTGTCCCTGCATTGAGGGTTGGGTCGCTAGCGCGCTGAGAAGCTCTTCTTTAGTGGTTTTTAGGCTATCTGGCGCTATCACAGCTTTCATGGCGCCTTTATCGCGGATATGCTTGGTTATAGCTCTGGTATCAAGATCATAAATACCGCAGATGCCTAAGGACTCCAAAAAATCTCCCAGACTTTGTTTGGCTCTAAAATTACTAAACTTGGGATTATAGTTTTTGACGACAACGCCATTTGTGTGAACAGAGTTAGACTCGTTGTCCCAAGGATTAGTGCCGTAATTTCCGATTTCAGGATAAGTAAAAGTTATAATTTGACCTGCATAACTAGGATCCGTTATGATTTCCTGGTAACCAGTCATGCCCGTATTAAAAACCAACTCCCCAAAAGCCAAACTTTGAGCCCCAAAACTTTTACCTTTAAACTCTCTGCCGTCTTCTAAAACTAATAAAGCCATTAAATAAATAATTATATCATGTTTTTGCTCGGTCCAAAACATTAATAATAGTCGCCGTATCTATATTTGAGACTATATCTACCCAGCCGATATAAGTTTTAGGAATTATAAATTTTGGCATGCCACCTTCATTTTTTTTATCATATTTAAAGGCTTTAATTATTGCTGAATTATCTAGGTGAGCTGGAATTTGATACTTGAGACCTAAAGATTTCATCAGTTCAATAACCTCTTCAGTTTGCTCAGAGTCCCATGAGCCAAGATACTCTGATAAATAACAAGAGCAAACAATGCCAATTGCGACAGCCTCACCATGTGAAAAAACTTGGTATTTAGTCACTTCCTCTAGAGCATGAGCAAAAGTGTGTCCCAGATTGAGATGCGCACGAATATTTTTTTCTGTTTCATCTTCCGAGACAATACCAGATTTGATTTTTAAACAGTGATCAATTACCTGCAACATCACATCAGAATTGCGATCTACTATATCTTCAGCATTAGCTTTTATAAAATCAAAAAAATCATCCCCAAGTAAAACATCCCAACGAGCCCCAAGAAGAGCATATTTTACAAGCTCACCTAAGCCGCATCTATATTCTTTTTCACAAAGAGTTTTTAGATTATTAACGTCTATATGCACCATGTGTGGCTGATAAAAAGTACCAATTAAATTTTTACCTTCAGGTACATTTATAGCTGTTTTGCCGCCCACTGATGAATCGATCATAGAAAGCAAAGTCGTGGGTACTTGAATATAATTAATGCCTCGATAATATGTGCTAGCCGCAAAACCAACCAGATCGCCTACTACGCCGCCACCTAGAGCTACTAGAGTATCTTTTCTTTCAAAATTTAAACTTAGCAATCTTTGCATAACTAATTGATAGCTAAAAAAATTTTTTGCTTTTTCACCATCTTCAACAATCATGGTGTGCACTTCAAAATCTTGCTGGAGTTTTTCTTCAAGAATAGCTAGATAGTGCTTAGCTACTGGCTCTTGAGAGACTATTAAGATTTTTTTGCCTGGTGAAAGTGATGATAGATTTATGCGATTGAGGTCTTTAAAATAGATTTTATAGCAAAAGTTTTCGCGAGGTATGACTACAGCCTGCTCTTGAACTTTTGGTTGTTTTATTCCTAGAGCCTTCATGATTTCTGTACTAACGATGTTAACGGATTTGCCGGTAGTATCGATTTGGTGGTGACTATCCATATAGGCTGATTCCCTTTGTTCCCAAAGGTCTTCAAGCTTTTGAAGGGGATTCTCTTCGTTATTAATCAGTGGACGATTTTTTCTTCTGCGTATTCTGTTGTACAGGTCTGTAGGACTGGCTACTAAAGCAATTAGAGCTGAGTTGGTTTTAATAGCCTCTCTGTTTTTTTCATCAATAATAGCCCCACCACCAAGGGAGATGACTTGATTTTTTTCTTTTAGAACAGTTTTGATGATTTCTTTTTCAAGGAGTCGAAAATATTTTTCGCCATGCTGAGCAAAAATTTCATTAATGCTTTTACCTTCCTGAGCTTCGATTAAGCTATCCGTGTCAATGAAATTTTTTTGGAGCTGTTGAGCAAGATATTTACCAATAGTAGATTTACCTGAACCCATTAAACCAGTTAAGGATATATTGCGATCGTCATTAACAGAATCTCTTGTAAGTTTTATTGTAGATCTTTTGCGCATGTGAGTATAAATATATTTCTAAATTTAGAATTTGTTTAGGACTTATTCTATCAAATTATGTATTCTATTCTATGGTTGTTGTGTAATTAGGAAATAATGAAATTGCGTCTTCGTCGGTTTTCAACCCTTGTCAAGATTAACTTTTGCTTTATCTAGCTAATCCTTAAGATTTTTGTTAAGCGGATTCCGCCTCAAAACTTCGTTTTTCAGCAAATCCTTAATATTTTTTTATACCCTAAATGGCGTATTTTAATAAAAAACATTGAAGTTTTTTCGGCAATATACCGATACCTCTATTATACACTTGATAGTTTTTGCATTATTAGGTGATTATTCATAATTAAAGTGAGGAGTTGAAATGGAATTGAAAGCACAAAAAGCATTATTTACCTTGGGAATTAACGCCTTTGGGAAAATTGCCGAAATTATAAAAAAAACAGATTATCTTCCTCAAAAACCTTTAAATCACTTTAAACTCCTTAAATTGGTTCTAGAAAATGATCCCAAAACCGATCTTTCCCAATTAATAAACGAAATCAAAAAAGATAATGAGTTGGTAAAGAGTGTTATCTCAGCCCTTTCCGCTCAAGAAAGAGTTAATGTAATTAGTGCTCAAAATTTAATGGAAGCTTTTACTGATCTTGAAAAGAGTTTTTTACAGAATTTAATTCAGGTAAACATAGCAAAAAAATACAGTCAAGTTGCAAAACTTTCCACGAGTATGGTTTTATTGCAAGATTGGAAAATAACCCTAAAATCTGCTGTTATAGCTGTCTCTATAGCTAAATGGATAAAAATTCCAGAGCTAGAAATGGTATTCATGTCTGCCCTTCTAAGCGAGGTACCTAGATTAGTCTTGAATATTAGCGAACCACAATCAATGGAGTTTATACAAGAAAAAATCAAAAGCGGATTGCCTAAAAGAAATGCTGAAGTCTTAGCTTTGGGCTTTGATCATGCTGAGTTAGGCTCAAAACTTTTTAAATATTATGCAATGCCAGCAGAAATAATTGATCTGGTTCAAAATGATTTTGAAGCAGAAAAAGTTAAGCCAAAAAATAAAACTCTGGCAATTGTAATAAATTTTTCAAAGTATATCGCTGAGAGTTTTTCTGATAAAACCCAGAGCCCAAGCTCAATTTGGAGTGGCTCACAAAAATATATCCATGATTTAGGCTTGAATATAAACCCAGAGGATTGGGGAAATAAGATAAGTCTTCTCTTCGTGAAATCACTTGAATTCGAAATGTCAGTTATGAGCTAAAATAGTCTCATGAGCACATTTACAAAAGAAACTGTTTTGCACGATATTAAGTTTGGGACCGATGGTTGGCGAGCTTTAATCGCCAAGGAATTCACTTACAAAAATTTAGAAATCTTTGCAAAAGGGCTTAGTGCCTATATTCTAGAGACCTATGGTCTTGGTAAGCCTTTGATGATCGGGCATGATGCACGTTTTTTGGCTGATAAATTTGCAAGGTTCACTGCTGATATAGTGCGCAGTTACGGTATTGAAGTGCACTTCATAAAATCACCGGTCCCTACACCAGTTATTGCCTATGAAGCTTTTAAAAAGCCGACTTGCGGAGCGATTACATTTACAGCTAGTCATAACCCTCCTGAATATATGGGCATAAAATATATCCCTGAATACGGCGGACCAGCGAGTAAAACTATAACCGAAAATCTTCTCTCTAAAATTAATGAATCTGCTGTCAATCCTCTAAAACCTAATCAAGGATTGGCTCCATGTCTTGAGATAGATCCAAGGGAAGATTATTTTTCTAAATTGCGCTCCTTGGTTGATTTTCAAGCTATAAAAAATGCTAATCAAAAAAAAGCTACTAAATTAATTTATGATCCTCTGTTTGGATGCGGCTTAGATTATACTAATGTCCTTTTAAAGGAAGCAGGTTTTGATCTTACTTGCCTGCATGATTGGCGCGATCCGACTTTTGGTGGTTCGCTTCCAGATCCAAGCGAGAAGAGGCTTACAGAGCTTCGCTCTACTATCGCTAAATCCCGAGCTGATTTGGGAGCGGCAAATGACGGTGATGCTGATAGATTCGCTTTTATAGACGATCAAGGAGAGTTTTATCCAGCCAATAAATCACTTCCAATCATCGCTAAATATCTTATTGAAGTTAGAGGATTAAAAGGTACTATCGCAAGAACCCTGGCTACAACTCATTTGCTTGATGATATCGCCGCAAAAGCTGGGCTTAAACATGTGGAAACACCAGTAGGTTTCAAGTGGCTTTGTGAAATCATGCGCAAAGAAGATACTTTAATTTGCGCCGAGGAGTCTGGTGGAATGAGCATCCTAGGTCATATTCCAGAAAAAGATGGAATACTTGCTATCTTACTGATGTCTGAAGTGCTAGCTGTAACGGGTAAAAAACTATCCACACTCTGGAAAGAAGTCCAGGATTGGGCCGGCAAAGAATATTTTTATGATCGCCTGGATTTGCATATAGAAGATAAACAAGGTTTTATGGCTAAATTCCAAGATGGAAGCTTGGATAATATTGCAGGGCTCAAGGTGAGCCACATAGACCGCACAGAAGGCGCCAAGGTATACCTTGACGGGGGAGCTTGGTTTTTGGCGCGTCCTAGTGGCACGGAAGCCATGTGTAGAGTGTATTTCGAGGGTAATGACCAAAAACAACTAACAAAAATCGTAAGTGCTGTAAGTGCTATGATTTAACTATGTTGCTAACAGCCAACTCTATCCTCAATAAAGCCCTTACGGGCGTAAGAATCACTGATGATGAGGCTTTAAGCTTGTTTAATTCTGCTAGCTCGCTGGATTTAGCATATACAGCTAACGAGATTCGTCGCCGCCACCACTCCGATCAAAGCCCCACTACCTATGTAGTTCAGCGAAACATAAACTATTCAAACGTATGTACTGCGCACTGTTCTTTTTGTGCTTTTTATACTCCGCCTGGTGAAACAGCCTCAGCAAAAGGATCCGAAGGTTCAAGATTCCCGCAAGCTTATGTGCTTGATTACGAAACTCAAATTAAGCCCAAGATTCAGGAGCTAGCTGATATTAACGGTACAGAAATTTTGCTTCAAGGTGGTCACAATCCCAGTCTGGGACTGGATTATTACCAGCAGTTGTTTTCGCAAATAAAAAAAGATTTTCCCAGTATGACACTGCACGCCCTCAGTCCTGCTGAAATAGTCCATATTACCGAAAAAACTATAACTCCGCCTACCGATTATGGTGACGGTACTATTAGATCTAAAATTCTAAAACCTAATCACGATCAAATCGCCGAGACTATTACCGCGCTTAAAAAAGCTGGTATGGATTCTTTACCTGGGGCAGGAGCTGAGATCCTTACAGAAAGAGTTCGCAAAATTATTGCTCCTCTAAAAATAACTACTCAAGTTTGGCTTGATGTGATGAAAATTGCTCACAGCCTGGGTTTAAGGTCTTCAGCTACTATGATGTACGGGCATGTGGAGACTTATGAAGACAGAGTAGAACATTTTAGAGTCTTGCGTGATCTGCAAGATCAGACTGGGGGCTTTACTGCGTTTGTATCTTGGAATTTCCAAAAAGGGGATACTCCATTAAGTAAAATTATGACTGCAATGCAAAATCAAGGTAAGTTACCTTACTATAATCTAGAATCCTCTGGTGATGAGTATTTGAGGACTACAGCTATCGCTAGAATTTATCTCGATAATTTTAAAAACTTCCAATCTAGCTGGGTGACTCAAGGGCATCAGCTAGGACAAGTTTCTCTGGCTTTTGGTGCTAATGATTTGGGCGGTAATATGATGGAAGAGAATGTCGTCTCAGCAGCAGGAACCACTCATAGAGCGGGAGTCGAAGAGATGAGATTTTATATACAGTCGGCAGGTAGGCAAGCACACCAAAGAAATACTAGCTACGAACTTCTCTAAATATCCACTCCAAAACTAAGTAGTTTTACATGAAAGTTAATTACTAATTAGTATTAAGAATCCACTGAAAAAATACGACTTCGTCGATTTTTCAACCCTGAGCTAAGAGTGAAACTTGGCTTAGGGAGTGGATCCTTAATGTTTTTTGTTAAGCGGATTCCGTCTCAAAACTTCGTTTTTCAGCGAATCCTTAATGATGATGTCAAAAATGTTAAAATATCTTCATGACCATGTGTGATAAAAAATCATTAAATCAAATTAAACCAATTAGCTACCAAACTAATCAAAATGGAAATGTTCTTATTGGCGGTCTTCAAGTTGCTGATTTGGTTGAGCAATTTGGCACACCTCTATATATTCTTTGTTACGAAACAATAAAAGCCAGAGCTAGAGCTTACCGAGAGTCTTTTGAAAAGTATTATGGGGATTCTCTGGTCATCTATGCAAGCAAAGCCTTAAATTGTAAGGCTTTGTGTAAAATTGTTCTTAATGAGGGTTTGGGTATAGATGTGGTGAGTGCAGGCGAGTTATATACCGCTCTATCAGTAGGTTTTCCAAGTTCAAAAATTATTTTTCATGGGAATAATAA
>JBEAYS010000040.1:0-2823 GCA_041170505.1 Cyanobacteriota bacterium | reverse complement strand
ATTTTAATAGCGACTCCTACCTCGATTTTGGGAGCGATGTTACATATAGTCACTCATTCGGTAGCAAAGATTTGTCTGTTTTTTATTGCTGGTTTTTATAACTGCATTTATGGTACCACTGATGTTGCTGAAATTCGCAAGATCGCACCATCGACTAAATTAATAGTGCTTGCTATCGGTGTTTGTGGGATGTCCATCGCTGGTTTTCCATTGCTTGCTGGATATTTAAGTAAGGATTTGATGTTACTGGAAGAGTTACATTCAGGTAATTATGCCGCTGTACTTTTTCTGATTGTTGGAAGTATAATAAATATTTTTTATATTTTTCCTGTTCTAAAAGCTGGTTTTGGCAGAACTAGGACTGTTGAATCTAGACCAATTCCTTTATCTATGGCATTTGCAATTGTTACTTGTATTATTGCTCTGATTTCTCTATCGTTTTATACCTATAATATAATTAGGATTTTTGAAGTGGATTCTTAAGGTTTCGCTGAAAAACGAAGTTTTAAGGCGGAATCCGCTTAACAAAAATATTAAGAATCCACTCCCTGAGCCAAGATTCATTCTTAGCTCAGGGTTTATAAATCGTCGAAGACGCATTTTTCAGTGGATCCTTAATATAATGGCTGGGCTGGAGGGATTCGAACCCCCGGCGCCTCGGTTCGTAGCCGAGTCCTCTATCCAGCTGAGGTACAGCCCATGGATATTACTAAATTATAAAATAATTCTCTACTTATATAAAGAATAAAAGATAAAATTTCTAAAAATACTATTTATTTATAGCTAAATCAGTTTCAATTTTGGTTACAGGACAAGGTAAGCTTATACCGTTATTATCAAAAGCTGATTTTAAAAGCTTAATAGCTAAATGCCTTGCTTTTACGTGCTCAGTGCCTTCTTTAAGTTTGACCCAAAAAATAAGTTTTAGCTTTACAGCGTACTCACCAAACTCTTGATAGAAGACTTCTACCTTCTCAGTCGGTGAAAGACCGCTTAGATTGGTGATGGCGTTTTTAGCGATAGCTTCGACCCGCTCCAGATCTTCTTTGTAGTCAACTGAGATATCTATATCAATTCGCCGTTTACCAAGTGAAGTGAGATTATGGATGTGACTTTCGTAAACTTTTTTATTAGGGATGATGATATTGTGACCCTGAGGGGTTTCTAGTGTAGTAGAGCGCAAGTCAATTTCTCTAACAAAACCTTGCATGCCATCGGTCTCTATAAAATCACCGACCTTAAAGGGGTAATCTTCTCTAATCACCAGCGCGATCCCAGAGACTAAGTTAGCCGCCATATCCTGAAAAGCAAATCCTAGAGCGAATCCTATAATACCGATCCCAGCAAGAATAGAAGTTACAGCCTTATCTAGCTTAAGTATATTTATCGCGAGAATAAATCCAAAAGCGATAATAACGATTTTAATTAGTACCGAAATAAAATTCGCAAGCCCTGTATTAGTGAAGGATTTACTCAGAAGCTTTTTTAGGCTAGGCTCAGTGATTTTAGAGATATACCAAAAAAGTCCAAATACCACAAGTGCCGCAAACAGCTCAGGAAGCAGGTTTAGACCTTGATTGTACCAAAGCAAGATTTTTTCTTGGAGCAAGTCAAAAGGGCTTATAAAAGTCTCTGTCAAATTCATTTATTGAGTAATTCTTTTAGATGGTCGATAGTCGCTGGAATAGCGGCTCCGAAAATTTTAGCTTTTACCATGCCAGCTTGATCTACTAAAAAAACTACAATTTGATCTTCGCTAACAAGTGCTAATTTATTCTTGAAGCTGGTTTTGTCCAAATACAGACAAATAGTGCGCTGGCGGGCTTTTTTGTCGGGAATGCCATAGCGCATTCCATTATTAATATTGAAGCGCATCAAAAAATTAAATTTTTGGAGTACAGGAAGCTCATAGAGTGCAAGCTGTGGATTAGCTTCTATGACTGGGTCTAAAGCTTTTATCCAAGTATCTACGTCAGCTTGTTGCTCGCGCTTAAAAGCGACGATGACGATATTTTTAGGCGCTATAAAGTCTTTAGGAAGAAATTTTTCTTCGCCTTCTAGGTTCATACCTTTTACTTTTGGAAAGCTATTATCAGACACGTAAGGAATGGCTTCTTTATGAATGGGACCGGCTCCAATAGGCATTATAAATGCTTTTGCTGAAATTGAGCAGATGCTAAATAACGCTATAGTGATAATAATTTTTCTCATAATGAATAATTTTAGCAATTTCATTAGTCAAATGTGCGAATATTTATTATTAATGAAACCGCGTTTTAGCCAAAACATAATTGCCATGGTCTGGGATTTTGATAAAACTCTTATCCCGTATTATATGCAAAAACCAATGTTTCAAGATTATGGCGTCGATGAAAAACAATTTTGGGATGAAGTTTTTCAACTCCCCAAGCTCTACGAAAAGCAAGGCATCAAACTCAGTCCCGATACTGCTTATCTCAATCATATTCTTACTTATGTTCGTAAAGGTATTTTTAAAAACCTTTCAAATAAAAAACTTAGAGAGCTAGGCTCTCAGCTTGAAATGTTTCCAGGTTTACCTGATTTTTTCCAAGTCTGTCAGGAATTGGTTTTGGCTAATGATTTATTTCGGCGCTTCGAAATAAAAGTAGAGCATTACATCGTCAGCACTGGTCTTACAGAGATTATCAGAGGTTCTACTATAAATCGTTTTGTTAATGGGATTTGGGGTTGTGAATTTATCGAATCAGCTTATGAGCCTGTATCTGGCTCCCTGACCTTGATTGATGGTGATGGATGTATTAATGATATCGCTTACCAAATCGATAATACCACTAAAACCCG
>JBEAYS010000039.1:0-4053 GCA_041170505.1 Cyanobacteriota bacterium | reverse complement strand
ACTATATTCGCTGTAGCCGCGGTATTGGTCTTGAGAAGTGTTATACCATTAAACTTCGTGGATGCTCCGATATCATTAATTACTTTTACGCGCTCATTAATTTCACGTTGGATGGCATCTTTTTCGCTTGAGCCATTAGTGCCGTTTACACCTTGAACTACTAGTTCGCGAATTCTTTGAAGGTTTTCTTGAATTACTGAAAGACCGCCTTCTGCAGTTTGCAAGAGTGATATACCGTCTGAAGCGTTTTGCTTAGCTTTTTCAAGACCTCGAATTGTGGTGGTTAATTTGTTACTTATAGATAAGCCTGCGGCATCATCTGCGGCTCGATTGATTCTATAACCTGTTTATAAATGTTCTATATTGCGTTTTAAACCGTCTGTGTTTTTATTTAACGCACGTTGCGCAAATAAACTTTGCGTGTTTGTATTGACGACAAGTCCCATTGTAGATCTCCCTTTTAACGAGTTTTTTGGTAAGCTTGCTTTGGGGCAATGCTTTGTACTGACGAGAGTGTTTATCGGACTTGTGCAGATCTTCTAGGTAGTTTAAAAAGTCGATTTTTTTTAAGGATCTAGGTTTGGCGGATGCCCTTGAGATGAGGTTTGCAGGTCTGAGCTGAAATTGTAGTATAATTAAAACCTTATGAGTTCAATAATTGAAGGTATTTTAGCTAGAGAAGTGCTTGACAGCAGAGGTAATCCCACTGTCGAGGTTGAGGTTTATTTAGATGATGGAGCGTTTGGTAGATCTGCTGTGCCAAGCGGTGCTAGTACTGGAGCTTTTGAGGCTTGTGAATTACGCGATGGAGATAAATCTCGTTACCTTGGTAAAGGTGTTCTTAATGCCGTTGAAAATGTAAACGGTGAAATCGCAGAAGCTTTGGTGGGTCTAGATGCTACTCAGCAATCAGAAATTGATAATTTATTAATTTGTTTAGATGGTACCGATACCAAATCCAGACTTGGCGCTAATGCTATTCTGGGAGCGAGTTTGGCGGTGGCTTGTGCGGCGGCAGAATCCTCAGGCTTGCCACTATATGCTTATTTGGGCGGACCTAACGCGCGCACTTTACCGGTGCCGATGATGAATATTCTAAATGGCGGCAAGCATGCGCTTGATTCAGTGGACTTACAAGAGTTTATGGTGATGCCAGTAGGAGCTAGGACTTTTGCAGATGGCTTGAGAATGGGTACTGAGGTTTATCACGCTTTAAAATCTGTTTTAAAATCAGCTGGACACTCAACCAGTATCGGAGATGAGGGCGGTTTTGCTCCTAGTCTAAAAGCTAATGAAGAAGCTATTGAAGTGATTTTAAAAGCTATCGAAAAAGCTGGATTCAAGGCTGGCTCAGATATTCTGCTTGCTATTGATGCGGCTTCTACAGAGCTTTTTGTGGATGGCAAGTATGATCTTGCTAAGGAAGGCCGTAAGTTAAGCGGGACTGAAATGATAGATTTTTACGAAAACTGGATTAGACAATATCCAATTATCTCTATTGAAGATGGTTTTGCTGAAGAAGATTGGGCGACCTGGAACCAAGCTACTGCTAGATTGGGTTCTAAGGTACAGTTAGTCGGTGATGATTTGTTCGTTACTAACACATCAAGGTTAGTAAGAGGAATTACCGAAAATACAGCTAATAGTATTTTGATAAAAGTTAACCAGATTGGTACTCTGACCGAGACTATGAACGCTATTGCTATGGCTACTAAATCTGGTTACACTTCTGTGATTTCGCACCGTTCTGGTGAGACTGAAGATACTTTTATTGCAGATTTAGCAGTCGCTACAAACGCTGGTCAGATTAAGACTGGCGCGCCATGCAGATCTGATAGAGTAGCTAAATACAATCAACTTTTGCGTATTGAAGAATATCTAGGTTCGCAAGCTATTTACCCAGGTACTTCTGCATTTTTTAATCTAAGAAAACAAAACGGCAAAGCCGTCTGCGCATAAGGGTCACAAGGATTACACAATTCCGTTTTGTTTAGCTATTTGTGAATAATAGTGATAACTTGCTTTTGGGGTTCTTGCGAAGCTTGAATGGTTTACATGCACCAAACCGAATCTAGGATTCATTCCTAGCGCCCACTCAAAATTATCAAGTAAGCTCCAATAAAAATATCCTTTTAGATTCACTCCCTTACTTATAGCTTTATGCAAGTAGACCAAATGATTTCTGATGAATTTTATTCGCTCAGGATCTTCTAAATCCTCAGATTCTTTCTCGATTTTACAATAGCCATTCTCAGTAATAAAAACAGGTAGATTGCCAATCAAACGCACGAGAGCCTTGTCTGTAAGAGCTTTATAAAGCCCTTCTGGATAAAGCTCCCAGCCAAGGCTATTGAATTTGGATGTGGAGTTTTTCTGCTTAGCACGGTCTAATAGCTCGCCCCAGAAAATACTAGGAGCTTGAGGATTAATAGCGTCAGGCGCTTGCGGGTTTAGCTGATAAGAAAATCTGGTATAGTAATTTACGCCTAGAAAATCTAATGCTTCTAAATCGACGCAAGACTCGATAAAAGCGTGATTATGAAGCTGTTTGCGCAGTATATTAGGGACACTATCTAAAGATTGCCAAGGATGAGTTACGAGATCTTCATCAGGAGGTTCGTAGCAATATAGATTTTGAGCGATGCCGATTTGCGCCTTAGGATTATTTTCTTTTATTACCTTGTATGCCAACTGATGCCCCAAAACCAATCCCTGATAGGCTTTTAGATACCTATTCCAGTCGTTTTGGAAGCCTGGAGGCCAAATACCAGATTCATAACCAAATCCCAAAAATATATTTGGTTCATTGAACGTAATCCAATGTTTTATTTTTTGTCCAAATCTTTTTACAAGATACTCAGTAAAGTTTTTGAATTCATGAGCTGTTTTAGGATTCTCCCAGCCACCCTGCTTGGCAAGCCAGTTAGGCAGCACGAAATGCACCATGGTAGCAAAAGGCTCTATGCGATTTTTAGTATTAGCAAGCTCATCAAGAAGCGAATCATAAAAGCGCGCTGTATTCTCATCAAACTCACCTGGAGCACGGTGTAGACGAGCCCAATTAAATGAAAATCGATAAGCATTATTGTTCAAACCCTTAATTAGATTAATATCCTCAATAAGATGTTGGTAATGCTCGACAGCTCTGCCGTTATTAGTGGGTTTTAGGACTTTGTCCTCGCGGTCTATCCATTCTGACCAATCAGATAATTTACCCAGGTATTCTTCGGGATGACCTTCTATTTGGAATGCCGCTGTTGCAGTGCCCCAGTAAAAATTGTGCGGAAATTTTAACATCAATCAATTTTTATTATATCCTCATTTCTAATCCAGCCCAATTGATCGTTATATTTGATTTGAGACCAAGAATTTTCTTGCTTTTTGATTTCTATGACTTGACCATCAGTAAGCTCAAATAATTCTTTGAAAGCCTCACTATCACCAGAATAAGCATAGGTCGTGATTTTTTGCACCACGCCAAAATTCTTGCATTTTTCTTCGAGTGTTATTAAGCTTAGATTTATTATTGAAAAACCAAATAACATCAAAATAATATTTTTTAAAAACTTGTTATTTATTATTTTTCGAATGGATAAGAAAATAATATTGAACAAAATGCATATTATTAAAGCCTCAGATAAGTTCATGTAACTATGAAAAAACATTGGTGGCTGAATAAGTTTAACTTGGTTATTAATTACTTTTAGATTGTGACGTAATTCAGGCATGCGCGGGGAGATTTTTTGAGCTGAATACAGTTTGGCGAGTGCTTTTCCAATATTTTGCGCTTGGTAATCTTCGTTAGACTTACCTACTAGTAGGTAGGGATTTTTTTCTTGACTCATGATTTTTTAGAACCTTTCTTAGCAGTTTTTATTATGGTCAAAGCTTTTGATTTGAAGTAATCAAGCTGTTCTGCATGGCTAGCTTGATTGAGCGGAGTGCTAATTGAGCCGTAATTAATACGATCAGTTTCCAAAAAGAAATTATCCAGCTCTAATTGAACAGCGTTTAATTGATGTCTTTCTAGAGTTTGGCTAAAGCTTCTTAAAA
>JBEAYS010000038.1:0-6700 GCA_041170505.1 Cyanobacteriota bacterium | reverse complement strand
TTAAGGAAGTATATTTAGAGCCTGCTTTTAGATCAAAAGTAGATTTTAATGAGATTGGTGAATTAATGAAAAATTGTTTAGAAAAAATGGGTGTGGAATTAGTTGAGATTGATGTTAAATTTTAAATTATAATTTTGCAAAATTTTCTAAAATTTTTAATCCCTTTACACCGCTTTTTTCTGGGTGAAACTGACAAGTAAAAAGTTTTTGTCCATCCCACCATGAACTTATAAATTCATCTCCAAATTCAGTTGTAATAAAATTTGATTGAGGGAATTTTGATTTTATTAATGGTACATTTTCCATTCCTGATCTATAACTATGCACAAAATAAAAATCTTCATAGTTTGTAATCCCTTTAAATAGTGGGTTTGAACTTCTTGCATCAATTTTGATTTGGTTCCAGCCCATATGTGGAATTTTGGGAGCTTTTGTGGTAAATTTTTTTATAGAGCCAGGAATTATTTCTAAGCCTCTAGAACCCTCTGGGGAAGAACCTTCATCGCCGTGCTCAAATAATACCTGCATACCTACACAAATACCCAAAAACCAAGTATTATTAAGTGCTTTTTCGATTATGATTTGTTTTAGTCCCAGTTTCTCAATTTGATTAATAGCAGTCTGGAAGCTTCCTACGCCAGGGAAAAGTATTTTTGAAGCTTGTTTTATTTCGGCAGGATCCGAACTTAATTTACAATCAAAACCCAGATTCTCAATTGAATTAAGTACACTAAAAATATTTCCACCATATTTGTAATCAATAACTGTGATCATAACCTAATCTTAACTTTATTTTGAAATTATTACTTTAATACAATAGAAAAAAATTTTATGACTAGGTCTATTAACAATAATCAATATTATATAAGGCCAAACTCTCAAGAGACTCAAGTTTTTAATATTGATTTAGATCCTGATCTAATAGCAAGTCTTCAAGCTTCAATTACGGGTATTTCTACTGAAATATCTCAACCAACGGAAGTCACTCCCACTCAACCTGAAGAAGAAACTATTGAAGAATTTTTAGCAATTCCAACTACTGCTCTTCGTAAATTAAGGTCTCAACCAAGTCCAGGCGAATTAAGAATTGCCTCACGAGAAGAGGAAGCTCCAGCAAAACCAAAAATAAAGAAATCGAATCGTGCAAAAAGAACGTACACAAGAGGAGGTGATACCAGAGTTACCGATCCTGAAGAAATTGAAAAAAAAACTCCAAAAATTCAAGTACCGTTTTTTGAAAGACAAGCAATTGGAAGTGAAACCACATTGCCAGATGGGACTATTATACAAACTATAAAAAATGAAGAAGGTAATACAGTAGAAACTACTACTTTGCCAAATGGTGCTAGTACAATTAAAACATTTGAAGATTTTCAACTTGATAGTAAGGGAAATCCAACTGGTTTTAGAACCACTATTGTTGGTAATAATAATGAAACAAATATTTATTCGACAATAATAAATGATCTTGGCGAAGGAATATTCTCAACTGTTACTACTGATATTACCGACCCTTCAAACCCTACTCATGTTATGAGTTCAGCTTTAAAATTAAATGCTACAGTATTAGATGATGAGGGTAATTCTCTATATAATTCAAATACCACTAGAGCTGATGGTTTAAGTGAAATTATTACTCACGAAAGTCTTAGTTTTGAGGATCAAGATTCATTAAGAAGACCTAGTGGATATAAATCTATTTTTGAAACAATTAATCCAAATGGTGAGATTAATCGCTTAGTGACTGAAACTATTAGTTTTACTGATGAAAACGGAAAACGAATAACGGTAATTTATGATGTTGGGGATCCAAATAATCTAGTGGAAATCTCTCGCACTTCACGTAGTGATCCATTTAATGAACCTAGAGAGACTGGAAATCAGGTCTCCAATCGTCTCGATCAGGTTAATCGATGGGGTTTGTTGGATATAACAGGTGATGAAAAATTAGATCCGAGTTCTGATATTTTATTAATTTCACGATATCTACAAGGTTTAAGAGGTGCAGATTTAATTTTAAATATTAATTTAGGAGAGACTCCGCGGGAGGTCATTGATCTTGAACAAAGAATATCTAATCTCTTAAATCGTGGATTAATTGATGTTTTTGGAACTGATAATATAGTTAATGAAAAAGATTTAAAAATTCTTGCTAGATATATGATGGGTGCAAGAGGTGATGTTTTGTTAGATAGAAAGAATGCTGATGATGATTCTATAAAAATTAACGAAGAGGGAACAAATGTTCTTACTATAGATGAAATCAATCCAAATTTACCTGAATTACAACAAATATTTGGTGTTGAAGGGAAAAAATTTGAATTTTACAACTCTGCTGGTCAAAAACAAAAATTTCGTTTATTTTTTGTAGATACTTTTAATCCTAACTAGAAAAATTTATATTTTTACTTAACTAATTTTTAAATTAAATATGTAACTATCTAGATGTCCTACCCAGATAAATTTCCAATATTAAAGATCCACTGAAAAATATGTCAAAGACTTTATTTCAACCTAGCTAAGAATGAATCTTTGCTTAAGGAGTGTATTTTTAATATTTTTATTAAGCGGATCTCGTCGCAAACCGGTGTTTATAGCGAATCCTAATTAAAATTTTCTTTTGTAGGCACAAGGGGAAATAATGACTTCAAAAGAGCTAATTAAAATTGATTATTCATCTTGCTCCGAGCACGGTGATATTGTTCATGCCAAGATTATAAAAAATCTTGATGAAGCTATCGATCAAATGAAAAAAAACGAAATTAAATTAAAAATTAATGATAGAAAATTTTCGCTCTGTCAAAACCATACTGAGCGAAGTTTACCTACTCTCAAGCTAAAAAAACTAGATCAAAACCGCTATAGAGCGGATTATAAGAATAGAACTAAAATAATCACTGATGAAATTGAAAATCATAATATAAGAGAAATAATTTTTTAACTCCTAGTAAAAAGTATCACTAATTACCCTTTTTTATAACGCTGTATAATTGACTTGTTAATGAAAGTTAGTGTTATAGGTACTGGTTATGTTGGATTAGTCACTGCGACTTGTTTTGCTTTTTTGGGGCATGATGTAGCCTGCTTGGATATAAACGAAAAAAGAATCGATCTTCTTAACTCTGGTAAAGTCCCTATTTATGAGCCTAATCTTGAAGAACTTCTTGATATCTGCAAAAAAAACGGAAATTTCCCAGTTTTCTCGACTAATGCTCGAGAAGTAATTTCGCATGGTGAATTTATTTTTATTGCTGTGGGCACTCCGCCCCTGCCTAACGGTGAACCCAATCTAGCTTACTTAGAATCAGCGGCTTTGAGTATCGGTAAGTATATGCAAGACGGAGCTATTGTCATAAATAAATCAACAGTGCCTGTCGGATCGGGTAATTGGGTGGCTATGCTAGTCCAAAACGGTGTCAAAGAAAGGGTTTTAGCGCAGACTGGTAATACTATCCCGAAACTTAAATTTAGCGTAGCTTCTAATCCTGAATTTTTGCGTGAGGGTTCGGCTATCTCTGATTCGCTATATCCAGATAGAATTGTTCTTGGCTGTGATAGCGAGCAAGATACGCTTCGCTTAAAAGAGCTTTATAAGGAGCTTAGTGAGCAGGTCTTTGAGGCTCCAGATTTTTGTCCTAGACCAAAAAATTACACAAATGTAGATATGATCACTACTGATATAACAAGTGCTGAGATGATTAAATACTCTGCTAATAGTTTTCTTGCTCTAAAAATAAGTTTTGCAAATCAAATTGCTAATATCTGCGATTATGTCGGAGCTGATGTAAATGAGGTGATGAGAGGGATTGGGGCTGATACTCGTATCGGTGCTAAATTTTTGAATGCTGGAATTGGTTGGGGCGGAAGTTGTTTTGGGAAGGATGTCGATGCTCTTATTAGTATCGCTAAAGATTACGGCTATGACCCAGAGATCCTAAAAGCCGCTCGGGATGTGAATTATAAGCAAAGAGATCTTGTTATTAAACGTCTGCAAGAAAAACTAAAAATCCTAAAAGGTAAAAAAATCGGTCTTCTTGGTCTAGCCTTTAAACCCAATACAGATGATATGCGTGACGCACCCTCACTAGATATCGCTGGAGCTCTTATAAAAGCTGGCGCTCAAGTAAGTGCTTGTGATCCAATCGCTATCGAGCATTGTCGCCACGAAAACCCGGATCTTAACGTGGAATATTTTGAAGATCCATATTTAATGGCAAGCGGTCTTGATGCGTTGGTCTTGGTTACTGAGTGGAAGGATTATACTAACCTTGATATGCAAAAAATTCTTGAATCGATGTCGGGGAATTTATTTGTGGATGGACGCAATCAATATTCTCCTAATCAGCTAACTCAATTAGGTTTTAATTACGTAGGGATGGGAAGATATGCAAGGTAAAACTATCTTAATCACTGGTGGAGCGGGTTTTATCGGATCACATCTAGCTGATAGATTAATTGCTCAGGAAAATAAAGTGATTGTCGTGGATAATCTAGTCACCGGCTCTCTTGATAATTTAAAAGCTCTTAGTAAGAATCCTAATTTTAAATTTATTCACCAAAACGTCTCTCAGTATCTTAATATCGAAGATGATCTGGATTGGGTTATGCATTTCGCTAGTCCAGCAAGCCCGATTGATTTTGAGAAGCTGGCGATCCCTATTCTAAAAGTCGGAAGCTTGGGCACGCATAACGCTCTGGGATTGGCTCTGGAGAAGGGTGCTAAGTTTTTCTTGGCTTCTACTTCTGAAGTTTATGGTGATCCTGATGTCCATCCTCAGCCTGAAACTTATAACGGTAACGTTAATCCTATCGGTCCGCGCGGTGTCTACGATGAATCCAAAAGATTCGCCGAAGCGATAACTATGGCTTACCACCGCAAACACAAAATCGATACTCGGATTATTCGTATTTTTAATACTTACGGCCCGAGGATGCGCGCTGATGATGGGCGAGTGGTTTGTAATTTTTTGACTCAGGCTCTTAACGATCAGCCTCTTACTATCTATGGAGACGGTACTCAAACCCGAAGTTTTCAATTCGTCGATGATCTAGTGGAAGGTATAAATCGCTTAATGGGAGTTGAGTATAATCTTCCGGTTAATCTTGGTAACCCCTATGAATTTACCATGCAAGAATTAGCTCAAAAAGTTATTAATCTTACTGGTTCTAAGTCCCAGATTAGGTATTTACCCCTACCTCAAGATGATCCCCGTAGGCGCAGACCAGATATTTCGCGGGCAAAAGCTCTACTTGATTGGGAGCCTCGTATTAATCTTGATGAGGGTTTAAAAAAGTCGCTTGACTATTTTAAATGCGTTCTGTTAAAATAGTTATTATGGTTCCAGCCCTTAGTGATACTTCAAGACCTCCTAATAGAATTAGGATAAATGTAAATCCTTATTCGCAAAATCCTTCTAAGAAGACTTCAAATTTACCTTCTGCTAGATTAATTGCTAGAGAAGTTTTACGCCTAGATAATCCTATTAATCAAGTTTTTCAAGAAATTGCAAGTAATTATAATCTTCCTCAAATTGATGCTATGCCAACTTCTTTATTGAAATCTTTTAAAGTTCTAAGTGAAATTTCTAAAGTTTTATCAAAGCTTCCTGATGATGAAAGATCAGATGTAAAAGCTAAATTACTAAATGCTTTTCGTGAATTTTATCAAAATAATTTAAATTTACCCTCTGCTACTGCTGAAAGTTCAGCTGCTGAAATGGCTAATGCTCTGACTAATGGTCCTAAAGCTGTTCTCAATCTTAAAAATCTTGTCAAGGAAACTCCTTTAGCAAATCAACTAGGACGTGATGTTATGAGACTTTTAAATTCAAAACACAATAATGATATTGTTCTTGCTAATAATCCAAGCCAATCTGGTCGTAGAGCAGAAGACTCAGTTAACCCTACTCCTGCAAAGCAACCAAGCTATTCTGGTCGTAGAGCACAAGACTTAAGTTTACACCAAGCCGCTTAATTATCTATTAACCCCAAAAGCAATTCCACAGACTTCTTATCATCTTCACTTAATTGAATTGTAGAATCGTTAACATACATCTCTATATATTTATGAGCTGATTTATCGTCTAGATTATTATTAGCAAACTTTCGGGAGTAGCCAAGAGCTTCATCTAGATTATCAAGCCCCCAGAGTATAGATTCCTTGAGCATTTCATCAAATTCATTTATAAAATCCGCTCCAAGAGATTTTTTTATAGCGTTTGTGCCAAGCGGCATTTTTAGACCAGTATTCTGGAACCACCACGCACCCAAGTCCACAATTAGCTTGTAGCCCAGCTCTTGATAGCGTAATTGAGCTTCATGGATTAAGAGTCCTGCTGAAACCTGGCTAGAATCCAATAGCTCAAATACTTCATTATAAGAGCAAAACCTCGGTGTGAAAAATCCTTGCTCAAGTTTGATCTTAAGATTCGAGTCCCAAACCGCCCCGTTTATAACAGCTTCGTATAATCTCAAAACCAGATAGGCACTTGTAAGCCTGCCTGGGACTGCAATTATACACTGTTTAATTAGATTGCTCAAATCCTTAGAAACCAATCTGGGACCATAATCTGTGCCGGCCATCGAAGCGCCGCTTTTTAGGTAAGTGTAGGTATCTTGGATGTAAGCGAGCGTATGAAAAGATACTGCAATTACATCCAGGTCAGGATCTTTATTAAGGGCTTTTTGGTTTAGTACAGCG
>JBEAYS010000037.1:0-7318 GCA_041170505.1 Cyanobacteriota bacterium | reverse complement strand
CTAATAGCTTTTATGAGTTTTGTGGTTTCTCTTTTTGAGTTTAACCCGTCATAAACGCTTTTGGATATTTTATATTTCTTGAAATTTTTTAGGTGCTCAGGCAAATTTGCTCTTAGGAAATCCTCAAGCTTAATATCTTTAAAATCATCCTGGCTAAAGGCTTTAAAAACTTCGCTTAGATTCAATTGATCCTCATTGAATATGTTCTTTTCGATGCTGATAATCGCAGGGCTTAATAGGTTGTTTTCCATTTGCCGGTCTAGTTCGGTATTGATATTGGGCCCAGAAAAGGATTTGAGCTTAATGCTAGGACCTGCTACCTGACCGGTACTCAGTGCAAATAAAATTCTAGGATCTTTATAGCTTAGTAAAATTTTGTAAATTTCTTCAAGACTGTAATGTTTGCCCACGATGAGATGTTTTTTGGATTTGATACGAATCGCCTTATTGCTTTTAAGAGGATAATTATTAACGATCTCACTTATAACCAGGAAATTATAAGTATTAATCCAAAAAGCAATTTGGGATTGGGTTTGAGCCGGGATTTGGGTTTTTGCGAGTTTTGAGAGCTGAGATTTTATGATTTTGTGGAAAGATTTTTTTGAGGATAATTTCTTATAATTGATATAGCTTATATAAAATACTTGACTGGAGTTTTTTAAGTAAGCGGCTTTTGCAGATGCTTTTAGGATTGCATCATAATCATTCCAAAAAGTTTTTTCATTAAAGACTATTTTTGCTAAGTGGGCAGATTTGATCTTTTTTTTGAAACCATCTCTGGCAGAGGGTTTGATATGAAAGGGTGAGCCGCAGGAGCTAATTAAAAAAAATAAAATTAAAAAACAAGCTTTAATCATCAGGTAAGAAATCTTGTACCCAAAATTTCTTCTTGGGTCTTACATGCCATAAAGGGTATTTGATCCATGTTATTAGCGCTTATGATATCAACAGCAATTTTTTGTTTAAGGCAAATCTCTGTAGCCAGAATTTTACTTTTCATGCCGCCCATTCCGCCAGCCATGCTACTTTCACCAGCGTTGTCCTTAATCTCATCATCAATATCACGCACGATTTTAATCAATTCTGCATCTTGGAATTTATTAGGATCCTTATTGTATAAGCCTTTTATGTCACTTAAGATTATTAATCTTTCTGCTCCGATTAAAACAGCGATTCGCGCTGATAGGCTATCATTGTCGCCATATACCAATTCCTGAGTGGCTACCGTGTCATTAGCGTTAATGACAGGAATTAAATCCAGTTCAAACATTTTAGTGAGAGTGTTTTTTATGCTTTGATTGCCATCAGTAGTATCAAGACCAGCATGAGTTACCAGGACCTGCCCTACATGCGAATCATAGTACCTAAAAATATTTTCGTAGGCTTTCATTAACTCTATTTGCCCGACTGAGGTAAAGGCTTGTTTGTAGCTAGTCATATTCTGCTTTAGTGGATCTGTGCCGATTTTAGCTTCGATAAAATCCTTACCAAGTTTAGAAATCCCCAAGCCCATAGCCCCGGAGCTCACGATAATGACTTTATAGCCAATAGCCCGAAGAGCGTTGGTATTTGCCGCTAATCTATTTATGACCTGATAATTAATGCCTCCTTTGCCGCTTCCGCGGGTTATAGAGGTAGTTCCTATTTTTAGGATAATAATTTTGTTATGTGGCGAATTTTCAGTCACAAAAATTAGTATAACAGTAAAAATCTAAAGCCAAGGCGGTATTATCTGGCTGTTTAAAAAACCAGTATTTCGTGGAACAATATATTTTATGGGTGAAAAAGTAAAAATCGTTAATGGTAAAGCAGAAATTGGAAATAATCCAATAATTCTTTTTATAGAAGGTGACGGGACTGGCCCGGATATTTGGAAAGCTTCGCAAGCAGTTTTTGATGCGGCTGTTCAAAAAGCTTATAGCGGAAAAAGAAAAATCGAGTGGAAGGAAATTCTTGCTGGTCAAAAAGCCTTTGATCAAACTGGCGAGTGGTTACCGCAAGCTACTATTGATGCTATTCACGAATACTCGCTTGGAATAAAAGGTCCTCTTACTACTCCTGTCGGTGGTGGTATAAGATCCCTGAATGTCGCTCTAAGACAGATTTTTGATCTCTATGCTTGTGTGCGCCCCGTTAAGTGGTATAAAGGCGTACCTAGCCCAATGAAGAGACCAGATCTTCTGGATATAGTTTTATTTCGTGAAAACACAGAGGATGTTTACTCTGGTTTTGATTATTTAGCAGGCTCTCCAGAAGCTAAAGCTGTGATTGAAACAGTGAATAAATTTAATCCAAAAAAACAAATCACTAATATCGACACAACTGGTATCGGTATAAAGCCAGTCTCTGAGCAAGGTTCAAAGCGCCTTATCAGGTCAGCGATTGAGTATGCTATTAAAACTGGTCGCAAAAAAGTGCATATGATCCACAAGGGTAATATCATGAAATATACTGAAGGGTCTTTTCGTGATTGGGGATATGAAATGGCTAAGCAAGAATTCCCTAATCAAGTTATTAGTGAGCAGGAAGTTTGGGATGGCGCAGACCCAGCTGGCAAGATAGTTCTAGGCGATAGAATCGCTGATAGTACTTTTCAGCAACTACTTTTAAGACCTGATGAGTACGAAGTTTTGGCTACTACTAATCTTAATGGTGATTATATCTCTGATGCTGCGGCTGCTCAGGTAGGCGGGCTAGGAATAGCTCCTGGAGCCAATATCGGAGACAGGCAGGCGATTTTTGAAGCTACTCACGGAACAGCTCCCAAGTATGCTAACCAAGATAAAGTTAACCCAGGTTCGGTTATATTGTCTGGGGTTATGATGTTTGAATTTATGGGCTGGGTTGAAGCCGCTAGGTTAATTGAAGAAGGTTTAAGCAGAGCTATAGAGCAAAAAACAGTAACCTATGATTTCGAAAGACAAATGGAAGGCGCTAAGTTACTTAAGTGCTCGGAGTTCGGTAAAGCTATCATCGATAACATGCCGGTCGCTGTCTAGATAAGGATTTTACAGGTTACTGGGCTGTGATCAGAGATTGACTCTGGTTGCTTGCTGTAATTAAGATCTCTAAGAGTCTGCCCAAAAGCAGGCTGGTAGTTTTTTTCGTCAAGTTCAAGATCTTCAAAATCATCTTCGCTTACACCGGGCTTTTTAAGCGGCTTTACAAAGATCCAATCTATTTTATAAAGGGCGAAACCATAAGACTTATTGAACTTAAAAGTATCCACAAATCCCTTGCCAGATCGTTGATTGGAATTGCTTAAGTAGCCCTTAATGCCGTTGTGAGAGAGGCTTTTGTCGCCTTCCATCTCAAACTTGTTCCCATCTTCAAATTTAAAATCTTCAATGCGATCAAAAAGTTTACGAGATTTATTGGGTAGTAAAACAGGAATATTAGATACAGTCGGGTCCTTGAATTTCCTTAGGTGTCCCACTGTAAAAGAACCAACATTTGTAACTAAAGCATAAGGATTTAGGTAAGTAACGGTAGCTTTTGCAAAAGTCTCGGGATCACTAACGGTGCGCTTTATGATCTTGCCAGCAGAAGTAGGCTCAGCACTTTTCTCAAAGTTATTAAAATCCCCGCCAAGTATAACGGCGGTTTTGATATCCTTGATAGCTTCAAGAATTGCATCCATTTGTTTTACCCGGCAAGCTGGTAGGGTGCGGTTTTCCATATGCACGCTTACCACAGAAATATGATCATGATTAGGAAGCTCAAGCTCAGTAACCAAGGCGATTCTAGAGCCTTGACGAACTTCAGTGAGCACTTCTTCGTTTATTACCACCTTGGATGATGCTCGGCGAACCTGTTCTAAAGCAGTTGGTTTTTTGTTTTCTTCTGAAAACCAATCATAACAAAGAGGCAAGCGAATAAATTTTACATTTTTGATTGGGAATTTTGAGACCACGGCATTACCGTGAAGCGCTTTTAGCTTGGTTTTATCGAGGTTAGGGTCGTTTAGATAACTAGGAGCCAGCTCTAAGAATTCTGGCACAAATGCATACTCTCCTTTTATGATTCGAGCAATTTCTTTTGCGATATTTTTATAGTTAGTTCTTTGCATGCCAATATCGACTTCGTTAAGAATAAAAATATCAGTATCCTTTAAAACCCTCATCTCAGCTGAGATTGTGTCTTTTTGATTGGGGTTTTTGGGAGGATATTTATTTAGATATTTATCAGGAGTATTAAAAATAGAATCGATATCTTCTATATGAAAACCTCGTTCGATATTCCATTGAGTGACTCTGAAATATTCTCTTTTGGTTTTTTCGTCGATTTTAAGGCTTGATTTGCTTAGGTTCTCGTGCCCGCAGTAAATAGTGTTTATAGCTTGTGAGTATTTTTCTGATAGCTCAGTGCCGTATTTATCGTGATTAGAGAGGACTTTTAGATCCTCAAAATCCAGTCGGTAAGCGCTATTCAAGGTCTCGCATTTGCTTTGAGTTAACACAGAGGGTTTATCTTGGGCTTGTAAGCTTAGCATACTACAAGCGCATAATATTAAAGCTAATAGTTTTTTACCATCCATAAAGTGTGTAGCTTGACTTAAGCTGATTTGGCAGGAATTTACCAAGAAGGATGGAGATTCTGCCAGAATTGCTAATATGTCTAATTCTGCCAGTTGCGTCTATGAGCGCTGAGTAGCCGGTATTGCCGGCAAGAACAAGTTCTTTTTTATTCTCGATAGCTCTAAACACGGCGATAGCTAAGAATTGTTTTTTTATAAGTTCACCTTTTAAAAAATTATTAAACCAAGAGAGATCATTGATATTAAGTATTAAATCAGCATTTTGATTGACTTGATTGCTAATTAATTTAGGGAACAAAAGCTCAAAACAAATTGAATTCGCTATTTGAAGTCTTTGGGTTTTGGTGGGCTTTAGCTTAAGAGGAGATACTTTAAAACCCTCACCAATAGTTGATTTGGCAAGCATTTTTAGGGGTTTGGGTAATAATCCTACAAAGGGGGTGTACTCTCCAAATGGCACTAGGTTTTTTTTGAAATATTTAAGAGTAGTGATTGATTCAAGATTACTCAATCGTTGATCTCCAGCTAGATACATATCACTTTCTAATTCAATATTGTCTTCACTTTCAAAATTAGAATGTTCTTTGTTACTAGCTTCGGATATAGTTTCATCAATAGGAGAGCTTGACTCTGTTCTGGTTGATTTCAACTCGTTGTCTGGAATTTGATCTTGTATTTTTTGTTCTGGAGGCTTGTCGCTGATAATGGTTCGACTAAAATTATTGTAGTCAGAATAGTCTTTCGCAAAAACATAATCTAAAAAATTTATACTATTATAGTAGTTTCCATCAGGGTCTATATCAAAGCTACCGTATGCAAACAGGTTTATGTTACTCGCGAGGTCTTTTAATGGTCCTTCAAGCAAAAAAGATTTTTCTACTATTGGTATAGAACCCTCTGACCAAACCATAAAATCTATTGGAGTTGTAATTTTTGAACTTAGTTCTAATTGTAGTTTGAGAAGATTTTCTGGATTAGGATCAGAGCTTCTGCTAGCCGCGGCTGAATAATCTGCCTGAACGATAGCAAAGGATTGAAGCTCTTGAGCATTTGATTTTCTGAGCTTATCATAATTGATTATTTCATTAAATCCATAAACATATAACGCAAAAATAAAACATGCAAAAACAGTTAGAACTCTGGCATGAATATTTACTTTTTTTACTCCAAAATAAGGATTTTTGATATTAAATTCTGAAGCACGGCTTTTAAGGATATTAGTATTTGTTGATTGGATATTAAAAAAATTAGATAAGTAAGTATTACAAAAAACCATGACGAATTCCAGTCCCAGAGCCCCATAGACATTGCATGACTGAATAAGAGCTTTGTTATTGTACTGACTGTAAGCAAGCAAATTTACAGGAATAAAAAATGCTCCCAAATCCCTGCCGAGATTAAAAATAATTTTGTGCTCTATAATTACCCATATAAATGAAAGTAAAATTGCATCCATATAATTAAGTTCATGTGATCGTTCTTCGGTCTTAAATATATAAATGGTCCTTGCTATGAGGGTAAAAATTAATAAAATTCCAGCATGAAATAATGATGGAGTTATTATTGCTAAGCTAGTTACCACAAGGCTTTCAAGATTTGTAAGACCTTGCCAGGTCAGTGGATGTAAGCCAGCAAGCCATAAAAAGGAAATAATATTATAGCTAACAAAAAAAACAAAACTTTCAAGGCAAGCACTGGTGTAGGATTCTGAGCTTTTGATTAACATCAAAACAGGAATTAATCCGAACCATGCCCAAAAACCAAGTCCAAAAAAAGCAAGAGTTAAGCTTAAAAGTCCACCACAAATAATCCCAAAACAAATTCTCTTGAGAGGCTTGTTTACCATAGATGAAATAAGTAGGTTGGTGCTGTAAAGCATTTCTTAAAAATTATATACCAGTCTGACGCTCAATAAGGATTCGCTGAAAAACGAAGTTTTGAGGCGGAATCCGCCTGACAAATATATTAAGGACTCAGTGGATCCGTAAAAATCAATGTTATTATTAAGAATGTTACCCTAAAGGATAATAAATGCGAGTTATTGGTATAGATCCTGGCACAGCAAGGCTAGGTTTTGCTATTTTGGATTTTGATAATAAAAATACTGTTCCAGTTATTATCGATTGCGGTTTAATATCTACAAAAAAAGAATTTCCTGAAGCCCAACGCCTTAAGGAAATAAGAGAGGACTTATTGGCTCTTGTCGATAATTATAAACCCGATTTTGCCGCAATTGAAAAACTTTTTTTTTTCAAAAACCTCAAGACCATTATTCCTGTTGCTCAAGCTCGAGGAGTTTGCTTGGAGTTATTGGCAAGTCAAAGAGTTTTAATCAGCGAGTTTACTCCTCTTGAGATGAAAAAAATTATCACGGGTAATGGTATGGCAAAAAAAGATTTTGTTAGTAAGGTTATTCATGAATATCTTAGACTGGAAGAGTCCATAAAGCCCGATGATGCTGTCGATGCTATCGGGCTTGCCTTAAGTTTTATTAGATCTCAGCCAACAAGCATCTTTGCGCAATCCATTTGAAATTATATACTCGTTGAATAAACAGGTCTGAGAGTTAAATCTTTTGTGTTGAGTTCAAAAAGATTACCATTAATTTCTACCTCGACTTTGTCAAGCCCTTTGTTCATCGCTAAATCACGAATATCCATGATTTGCTGTTCTGTTTTAGCGCCGAGGTTTAGGTCTTCAAGTTTGAGATCTTGACGTTCTTGAAAACTTTCTTTAAACGCATCTAAAAATTTTGTTTGTCCTAGGTGATTAGGCATGATC
>JBEAYS010000036.1:0-10295 GCA_041170505.1 Cyanobacteriota bacterium | reverse complement strand
ATTAATAATTGGATACAAATCAATCAAGCAATAAAATCTAATAAATATAGGCATAATTTTCTAGTAATTAATTATGAAAATCTCATTAGTAATCCCGAGATTACTATAAAAAGTATTTGTGATTTTATAGAAGAGCCTTACATCGCTAATCTTTTAGACGTTGAAGTAATAAACACTAATTCTAGTCTAAAAGGTCAAAAAGGTTTTAATCAAAAATCACTCACTAAGTGGCAAGAAGAGTTAAATATTTTTGAAAAAATATATATTAAAATTTTGACAAATGGCTTAGCTAAGGAATTTGGTTATTAAGGGATTCGCTGAAAAACGAAGTTTTGAGGCGGAATCCGCCTAACAAATTTCTTATGAACTATAGTTATATCCTAATAGTTCAACATAAATAATAATAAATAAAATAGCAAGCCAGCTCTTGCAGTCCAGGCAAGGGTTCTAATCCAGTTATTAAAAATTAATTTTTGGTGGAGCCCTTGGTCCCAACCGAATTTTAGTTTTTGGTGGAGGGGTACTGAGAATAAGACAGTCATCACCCAAATCAAAACATTAATCCAAAAACCAATCATAAGATTATTTACTAGCGCGCAGTGGGTGCAATCATAAGGGACCATACCGATTAAAGCCGCACTGGATGCTAGCTCAGCAATCATAAAAGGTGCGACTACGGGAGTGATCGCTTTTATATGGGCGTTTTGGTATGGTGTAAAATCCTCTGGGCTAATGAATTTTGCAAGCGGATAATTCACGCACTGCACTAGCCAAATAACACCAGTCATATATAAGCATGAAAACAAATTAACCACAAAGACTAGGTAAAAAAGGTGCATAGGAGTATTTTAGGACATAATTATAATTATTCCTCCTCCTCTGGACTTTTTTATTTTGCGAAATCTGCTAGTTAATTATACAGTGTTAAATTAACTTCATATTTATATATTTGTTAAGCGGATTCCGCTCCAAAATTTTGTTTTTTAGCGAAGCCTTAACAGCAACCACAACCAGGACATGTAAAACTAGCTCTGTTACCGCCTGTAGTACCGCCAGAACAAGATCCATTAGCGCAACCCCTTGTTTGAGCGACATTTCTGGAATTCCCAGAGCTCGATTTATTATCTGAATCGGGACCCGTTGGCTGACCAGCATTTGTGGCTTCTGGTCCACCTTGTTTTCTGGACGCTAATTGTGATAAAATTAATGCTATAAGTCCCATAGTAATTCTATAAAATCATTTTTTTATTAAGAACTACTTAAATATTGAATTTTAAAATATTAATTTTTTTAAATATCTAGCTATGAGATTTGTTGATGTATTTGTTAAGGGGATTCCGCCTCAAAACTTCGTTTTTCAGCGAATGCTTAAGGAACAATCAAGCTCAAAATACACACTTATTAAATAGAGCTTTGTAGCTCTACTATTGCTTATGAAAAAAAACTTTTTTTTGGTTATTTATATTTCGGCTCTTTTGATGAGCGGCATGATTCTTAAAAAAGCTAAGGCCGTGGACCTAAATAATTTTGTAGGGGTCTGGAATATTTACGACTCGAATAATACCCTAATCGATTCGATCGATATTACACTTGCCGTCACCCAAAACGATATTGCTCGGTTTAGCTACCAACAGCTCTCTCACAACGATTCAGAGCTTACTTCTCAGCAAGGGATCATGATAGATAATCTGATTATTTTTGATCTGATTAAGCTTGGCTACGCCAAAACCTATGTCGGAAAGATAAACGATTCTAGTACTGGTGCTGGTGGTATTGAAATCAGCAACCAAATTGCTAGCTGTTCTGTGATTGGCAATGACTCTTCTCAAGTGGCAAGAAAGTTTGTAAGCAGGTTGGCAAGTGGGTCAGCGCGCTGTGATGGAAGTGTGTTTTTTGATTACACGCAAAAAAACATTAAGCTTGTAAAAAATGGGACGAGCCCTTCGACTATCACCACTGGAGGCAGTCCTAGTCAGGATTTGACCAATGATCTAGAGTATGTAAAATCTAAATTACTGGGCATCTGGGATATAAGTATCCCTAAGCAAAAAGCCCAAAGGCTCATCAACAAGAGCATTGAAACAAACTTTTTGGGCTATCAATTTATTTATAGATTGGTCAGCCCGACAAGGCCCTTGCTACAATTAAATCAAAGTGATTTTTTGAGTGGCTCTCGCCTTGCGCTTTTGGTGGATGATTATTTGGTTTTGAATCCTACTGCTTTTGATAAAGAAAACCAAGTCTTAGTCCAAAAGCTTCAATTAAAAACAGGGCTTGCTAGCGGCAAAGCTTATCGCACTTATAACGGAGATTGCATGCCTCTAAAAAACCCGATTAGCTCTGTTAAAGTCTGCACTCCAAGCGACCAGAGCACCCTAAAACCCATAAATACTCAGCAAATTGGCTCAGTTCGCAGTATTAAATTAAATACTAAAGTAAGTGTTAATTTTTAGGTCCAGGATTTTTTGCTAAAATTCAATTGTTAATGAGAAAACCCACCACATTAGTTGTAAAATTCGGGGGCACTTCTGTAGCTGACCCTCAATGTATCGAGAGAATTTCTAAGATTTGTATCAAGGAATCTAGGGAGCATAATGTAATTGTCGTGGTTTCTGCTATGGGCAAGACTACCAATCAGCTTGTGGATTTAGCTAATAATGTAAATCCCGGCTGTAAGGGCAGAGAGCTTGATATGTTACTTGCGACTGGAGAGCTAGTCTCCATCGCTGTTACAGCCATGTGCATCCAAAGACTCGGACACCCAGCTGTCTCTCTTACCGGTTGGCAAGCAGGGTTCATCACAGAACCCGCTCACAATAAAGCTAGAATCGCAGAAATAAAACGTGGGCGCATAAACAAGCATCTAGACCAAGGCGAAATCGTCGTGGTGGCAGGGTTTCAGGGTATTACCGAAGACGGCGAAGTTACCACTTTGGGTCGCGGTGGGTCAGATACTTCAGCAGTCGCTCTAGCGGCGGCTTTTAAAGCTATTCGCTGTGATATTTATACTGATGTCGATGGAGTCTACACCACAGATCCGCGTGTAGTACCGCAAGCAACTAAGCTCGAGTGTATCAGCCACGAAGAGATGATAGAGCTAGCTAGCCTAGGAGCTAAAGTTCTGCACCCTCGCTCTGTAGAGCTTGCCAAAAAATACGATATAGATCTCAGGGTAAGAAGTAGTTTTGATCCTGATAACCAAGGCACTAAAGTAGTCAGCCTAAAATCTTTACTCAAAAAAAATGGAGAAAAAAATATGGAATTAACAAAAGCCGTTACTGGTGTAGCTTTGGATTTGAAGCAAGCTCGAATTTGTATCGTGGATGTGCCTGATGTGCCAGGAATTGTCAGTAAAGTTTTTGGTGCGCTTGGCAAAAAAAATATTAGCGTGGATATGATTATCCAATCCGCTCCTAGAAATGGTTTGAACGATATCGCTTTTACAGTCCCCAAGGAAGATCTAAATGAAGCAGTGGCGATTTGCCATAGCATACTGCTAGAGGTAGGAGGCACCACTATTGATTCTGATGATAATATTGCAAAAGTTTCTATAGTAGGTGCAGGCATGATTAATAGACCTGGAGTAGCTTCTACGCTATTTAAAGTTTTGGCTGATGAAGGCATTAATATCCAAATGATCTCTACAAGTGAAATTAAAATAAGCTGTATCATAGAGCCTAAACACGCCGAAAAAGCTGTTCAAGTCATTCATAAAGCATTCGAGCTTGAAAAAACAAGTGAACCAATTATTGTATAATTTTTTTTATGACGGAAATCTCTGAGAAAATCAGTTTGGATATCAAGGAAATTCAAAAAGTTCTTCCCCATAGATACCCTTTTGCCATGCTAGATCGGGTCACCGAAGTTATTCCAGGTGTCTCAGCTATCGGCTATAAAAACATCACTATTAGCGAGCCTCAATTCCAAGGGCACTTCCCTGGTCAACCTATTATGCCTGGTATGCTTCAGTTGGAGGCCGCCGCTCAACTATCTTGTATAGTGATGTTGATGTTGCCTGAATATAAAGGTGGTTATCTCGGTCTTTTTACGGGGCTGGATGCTGTGAAATTTAGACGTGTAGTTGTGCCAGGTGATAAGCTCATTATTTCTACAGAATTAAAAAAATTTCGTTTTCCTTTTGGCAAATTTGATTTTAGAGCTACTGTCGATGATGAGCTTTGCGCTGAGGGTTCGCTTAGCTTTGCGATGAGCAAAACATCAACTTAATCTTATTTTTATCGAGCGCGCTTAATTGTAACATTATTACAATTAGATCCGAGAAAAGCTATGTAAAATCTAGGGTTTTTCACTTGAGCGACCTTGGCTAATTGTAACAATATTACAATTAGCCACCAACCCCAAAATTCCAGTTCTTTGGTATCCTTAAAATATAACCATGGCAAGCAAATCTCTCAATACTGACCTACTAAATACTTTTCACCCACGCGCTAGTTTTGCGCAGAGAAGTGCACTTAGTCAAGGATTTAAATTTTTTATTCTCGCTGTTGTTTGGACCTCTATTGTTTTTGGTGTGGCGGCTGGCGGAGCGGTAACTTTTGCGTGGTTTTTGCCACTTGTAATAAAAGATTTTTTACCTGATTTACTGCCTAACCTAGATCCTGAGATGGCTGTTGACATCGCAGAGATGGTAGCCTATCTCGCTCCTACTGTTACTATCGCGACCATAATCCCCGTAAACGCTCTATTCATGGTGCTTTGCGAGCGCAAGTTCTTGTCACTATTAACCGTCAGAATTGGACCTGATAAAGTCGGTCCTAATGGTTTTTTACAAACTCTAGCTGACGCACTAAAACTTTTGTTTAAAGAAGATATCACGCCATCCGGTGCTGATGCGCTTTTGTTTACCCTTGCGCCTGCTTTATTTTTCGCGCCAGCGATGGTGGTGTTCTTGCCGCTTCTTTCTGTTGCTTCTAATAACATCGGAATTTTTGCAAGCACTAATATTGATATAGGTTTGATTTTTATTATCGGTCTGGTTTCGCTCGGCACAATGTCGCTGGTGATGGGCGGTTGGGCCTCTAACAATAAATACTCTCTAATCGGTGGGATGCGCGCTTCAGCGCAAGCTATTAGCTATGAAATCCCTATGGTGCTTGCCATGATTGGGATTGTCTTAATGTCTGGCTCGATAAATCTAATTGAGATTTCTAATCGTCAAGAAGGCGGGATACTAAACTGGAATATCATGGGTAATGGCGCACTTAGCTTGATTACTAATTTATTGCCTAACCATCACGGTAACGCCCTGACTGGCTTTGTGGCTGTTTTATTTACGACTCTTTGTTTTGCTTTGTTTTTGATTTTTGTGACTGCTTCAACTGCTGAAGTTAATCGTATCCCTTTTGATCTTCCAGAAGCAGAATCTGAGCTGGTTTCAGGCTATAACACAGAGTACACTGGTATGAAGTTTGCTCTATTTTTCTTAGCTGAGTACACAAATCTTTTTATTGCTAGCGGAGTAGCTGTGGTGCTGTTTTTGGGCGGCTCCCATCTGCCGATCAGCGCTGAGGCTGAAGCCGAAATTTATAAGGCTCTGAGCAATACCACTATTAATCTACCTTTTGTAGGTTCGCTATTTGGGATACTAGAAAACCTAAATCTGGTTTGGGTGCTCACAAGCTTAGTGTTTTTAGTAAAAATTTACTTGATGTTCTTGCTTGCTATCTGGATTAGAGCGACTTTGCCGAGATTGAGACAGGATCAATTGATGGAGTTTGGCTGGAAGTATCTTATACCTCTTACTTTGGGTATAATCTTCTTGGTAGCTCTTAGTGTCGAGTATTTAAGATCAGGAGTTTTATAAATTATGCCAAACACATTAGAAAAATTAGTCGAAAACACCGCCAAGCCAATCACCAAGACGCTTGACGGGCTTTATAATATTTTTCTTGGCATGTTTACAGTCGTTAAGCATGTTTCAAGAGATCCTATTACCACTTCTTACCCTGAAAAAATGCCTGAGCTCTATGCCAGAACCCGTCATAGACTGGCTCTAAACGTAGACCCTGATACTGGAGACCATCTCTGTATCGCTTGCAAACAATGCGAGCGCGTCTGCCCAGATGCTTGTATCTCATTCATAGCGCACCCTACAGTAAAAGCGAAATCTACGCAGTTCTATATCGATCATGGCCTTTGTATGTTTTGCGGACTGTGTACAGAAGTCTGCCCGACTGATTGTATTATTAACACTGTTGATTTTGAAATGTCGTCAGAGACTAGAGAAGAGCTGGTTTATGACATCAAAAAACTAACTTTGACTCAAGAGCAGTCTAGAGCATATTTTGAGATGAAGGGTTACCAAACCAAAAAACAAAAAGAAGCTCTAAAAGCGTCAGCAGATCCCTCCAAAAAAGCTCCCGCTGAAGGTGGCATCTCCCGCAAGGCTGTAACCGCCGCTCTAAAAATTCTCGGAATCGACACTAGTAACGCTGGATAAAAGGAAATATTATGCCTACATTAAATGTATTATTCGGAACTGAGTCTGGTAATTCAGAAAAGCTAGCGATGAGCATCGAAAACACCGCAAAAGAAATCACCAAGCTCGCTGGCGATAAAGCAAAATTCGACATCGCACGCAAAAATCTAAAAGATCTAAAAGTCGCTGACCTAGAGAAGATGGACAATATCGTCGTTGTCATCTCTACTTGGGGCGAAGGTGATCCTCCTGGCTCTTGCGAAAAATTCTGTAACGAACTCTATAAAGCTGCAAGCCCTAATCTTTCAGGCAAAAACTATGCTGTTCTTGCTATGGGAGACCGCTCTTACGCTGATTTCTGTGGATGCGGCAGAAGAGTAGATGAGTCGCTTGCCCGTCTGGGAGCGAGTTCTATCATGCCTCGCAAAGATATGGATTTAGATTATTCTAGCCATTTTGAAAATTGGGTAGTAGAGTTATTTACCAAGATGAGTCCTAAACTGGTTTAATGCTTGCGCTACCAGTGGTTTTTATTAGTCTATTTATTAGCTTGCTTAAGCTGTAAAGCTGATTGTTTTTTGGTGGTAGAAAACCAAAAAACAATAATACAAAAAGGTAACTGCGATTCTCGGCACAGCCCTTGCTCGAGTTTTAAAATAGCACTTGCGCTAATGGGTTATGATGCAAAATTCCTAAAAAACGAAGATCAGCCACGAATCAATTTTCAAGAGGGTTTCACCGACTGGATGAGTATCTGGCGAGAACCACACACGCCCAAGCTCTGGATTAAGAATAGTTGTGTTTGGTACTCTCAGCAAATCACCTCAGCACTAGGGTACGAAAAATTTAAAAAATATCTAGAGCAATTTCACTATGGCAACCAAAAAGTAAATCCAAAGACAGCCCTAAAACGCTCATGGATATCGGGTTCTATCCAAATCTCACCAAAAGAACAGATCAAGTTTTTGGAGAATATCAATAACGAAAACCTCGGACTGGATAAAAACGCTTACCACTTCACCAAAAAAATCATCTACAAAGAAACTACCCAAAATGGCTGGAAGGTATATGGGAAGACCGGTACAGGACACCCTCAAAAGTTTTTTGGGCAGTACAAAATCACCAATAAACAAATGGGCTGGTTTGTGGGCTGGATAGAAAAATCCGATTGCAAAATTTATATAGTAAACTTCATCGAAAAAAACTTCACCGGCAGTTATGACGCTGGATTAGAGTCTTATAACCAAGTCAGGGATTATGTTAGGGGGATTTAGGCTTTTGCTTTTTGAGGAGCTCTAGAACTAGATAAACCATCTATACCAGTTCTTTTAGAAACTAGTTTACCTGATTTATTTTTAGTATATTGATAAGGCGTAATGTCTTCATGATCACCTAAAGAGATATTAATATCACCTTCCTGTGGCTCAGAATGAGTATTAATGCTATTAAAATCTTGAGGAACTAATTTTAATATAAAATCTAGAGCGGTAAATAATTGATCATCTGGAGTGAAAGTAGGGTTTAGAGGACTAATTGCATCAAATCTAACAGCTACAGATGGGTTGGTTAAGGATCTTAATGTGACTGTTCTTGAATTAGAACCCATAGCTGAAGCACAATCCACGTGTAAAGCTATTTTAAGCTTATTACCATCTGAAGAGCTCTGGATCTCAGTTTCTGAAGTATGATCTAAAGCTTTATTTTTATTATTACCATTTAAATGTTCATTTAGTTTATTTTGCAAATCAAAAAAGCACTTATTTCTACTATTACCAGAAATATCAATCATAGTAAATTATCTTAACACCTTGTTGTCTAAAAAAGCAACCTTTATCTTAAACCAAGGTCTAAAAACAAAATTCCCTATATTCTATAAGCAAGAACCCCTAAAACAAGCCCCAGTAAGCCCAGAAGCCTAACTGCGGTACAAACAAACCACTCTATCTAGTTTTAGACCTTGGTCTTCTTTTAAGAAGGCTGAATTGTAACAGCTAGTGCGCGGGATATCGTCATCGATAATCAGCTCCACCCCAAATCCGCATTCTTGGGCTTCTTGAGCGATAATTTCGGCAGTGATAATTTTATACGCGCCCATTTTCATTTTTTTAATTACATCACCCACCACATAAAAAGCCCAGCGACCGGGTTTTAGCACTTGGTAAGCTTGCTCGAGATGCGCTCTCATCGCCGTGCGATATTTATCTTCGACAGCTGTATGTAAAATTTGCTTACGTACATCCTTAAAATCAAAACCCAAAAACCACTCCCTGAGCCAGTTATCCCAGGCATAACTCTGAGCTGTAAAATAGGGCGGGCTAGTAACTATCAAATCCACTTGATTGTTTAAGCTCTCTGGCATATCCATAGCTGATCCCAAAATCGCCTTACCTTTATAAGTTACAGATCCATCGCCAAGCAATCTATTAGAGCGTTTGATCAAGCATTCTTTTAGATCGCGCTGAGGTTTTTCTAATCCATGTTTTTTAGAATAATTAGCGACATAGTTAGGAGCCATACTATAACTATGAGAGCAAGAGACGCTCAAACTTAGATCAGAAGAGCCATGTAGAATACCTATCATCACACCCGTCCAATACTGCGCGAACGCTGAGTTTTTACTACGCTTCTTCTCTTCGTGACGAGGCGCTTCTAGATAACTAATGTGCCTCAGTGAATAATCCTCAGCAATAGCATTTCTAAAAGCTAAAATCTGCTTGAGTACATCTGTATGAAAAAAAATCTTCACTTCATCTGGAACAGCCTTCAGCTCTGCTTTTGAGGGAGGCGTAAACTCCAATCCTGATAAATACTCTACCGCTTCATCGTGGTTAATGGGCAGAGTTTTAGCGGCAGTCAGCGCGTAAGCTTCAGGAGCCACATCCAAGCCAATCCCAAATCTATTAGTCAAGCAGGCTTGCAAAGCAGTCGTACCCTTACCAGAGAAGGGATCCAGGACTGTATCATGCTCACTAGAAAAATTACTAATAAAATAATCAGTGAGTGCTGGCGGAAAAGATCCCGATCTAGACGCCATCCCATGCAAGCTATGACCCCAATTCCGTTTTTTATTTTTCCAAGTATCAATAAGCTGATAGCTATTAGCAAAGTTACGATTTTTTTTGGTCTGAATTAATTCTGAGTCAATTAAGCTATTTAATTGGGTTTTAGAATAAACGCTGGATTTTTTATTTTTCTTATTTAAATTTTCGGCCACAAATATAATAGTCGATTTATCGGGCCCGAGTGTTCCACTTGTAGCAAAAATTTATTTTTAATTCACCAGCTAACGAAAAGCTATTGAGACGTTGTTTCTTCTAATTCTGTTTCTGGTTTTGGTTTATTAAACAAAGGTTTAATAATGTGCGGATAGCGTGCACGAATTACATTTCGTTTTACTTTTAATGTGGGGGTTAACTCACCAGAGTCAATAGTTAGCTCATGATCAAGTATATGAAAATTCTTCACTTGTTCGTAACGGTCTAGGGATCGGTTGTTTATAGCGATTTGCTCATCGATAAGATTAAGGACTTCGGGCATTTCATAGAGATTAGTATTTTTATCGAAATAAATATTTTTGGATTTTAGATACTCCTCTACTTCCGGTTCATTGAGAACGATTAGAGCCGCGAGATATTTTTCTTGATCACCCAGCACCACTGCTTGAGCGATATATTTGCTCTTGAGAATTTCATGCTCAACTTTAGTCGGAGAGATGTTTTTTCCGCCAGCTGTAATTATGATATCTTTTTTGCGGCCAGTGATACGCAGATAACCATCCTCATCAAACGATCCCAAATCACCCGTGTGAAACCAGCCATCTATCAGCACTTCAGCAGTAGCTTCAGGATCTTTATAG
>JBEAYS010000035.1:0-3283 GCA_041170505.1 Cyanobacteriota bacterium | reverse complement strand
TCTTATAGGTAAATCAGGAATTGAGATCCCAACTCACGCAGAAGATGAAATCAAAAAACTTCTAAAATCTGCAGAAACTGACCTAGAGATAGTCTCTGAGCTTGACTACGAAGACCTTCCTATTATACCTAGTGTAAATAAACTCTACGCTTTAGTATTTTTTGATGCATTTAATTTCAAACTCAAACTAGAAATCATGATAAATCCCTCTGGTGATGGATTTAACTTGATCCCAGCTGGCACAGGCAGAGAAATGTTTAAAGTGGTAAACGCTCTTGGTGAAAAATTTCTTTATCAACGCAATTTTTCTCAAGAACAAGGCTTATTAGATTCATGCCTAAATGCTCTTAACTCTTCAAGCCCAGTATTAGAGCGAAACGGAGTCGGTGATTGTTTGGATTTGATTTCAGCACTTGAAAAATTCAAAAAAGAAAATCCTGAGACAATAGATATAGAGTGGAAGCAAGGCGAAAGAATACGCACTCTGCCTCGAGTTAATTTCAAATCGCTAAACATGAAACTAAAATCAAAAAATAATTGGTTTGAATACACAGGCGAGATTAATATTGATGAAGATCGAGTAATTAATTTAAAGGATTTGATTTCTAATATAACTAGAGCAGATGGTAACTACGTAAAACTCAATACTGGTGAGTTTTTGGGCTTAACTGAGGAGTTAAAAATCGCCTTGCAAAAATTGCGATATATCTCAGATGATTCAGGAGAAAAACTGCACAAGCTAACACTCCCTTCCATACTAGATCTAGAAAATAGCGGAGCTTCGATAGCTAAGGATAAAGATTGGGAAGATTATTTAAGTAAGCTAAAAGCCTTTGATGATCTAAAAATCGAAACTCACCCTGGTTTTAAAGCCGTACTTAGAGACTATCAGTATGAGGGTTTTATTTGGTTGTCACGGCTTGCTCACCTAGGTGTAGGGGCGTGCTTGGCTGATGATATGGGTCTTGGCAAGACGGTACAAACTATCGCTTTAATGATGAATCAAGCTCAGCATAAGCCTTGTATCGTGGTGGCACCCACATCAGTAGTCAATAACTGGCAATCAGAAATAGAAAAATTCACAGAGGGACTTAACGCCTTTGTGCTGAGTGATTATGGCTCCCAAAATGAAACTCGTAAGGAATTAATCGAAGCTCTAAAACCCGGTGATATTCTGCTTTGTAGTTATGGTCTTCTTCAAACTCAAATAGAAACTTTACAGGAAATAGATTTTGGGATGGTGGTGCTTGATGAATCTCAAGCCATCAAAAACCCTTTTACCAAAAGAGCTCAAGCCGCAAAAATGCTTAAGTCTAATTTTCGTCTAGTACTTACAGGCACGCCTATCGAAAATAATCTAGCTGAGCTTTGGTCACAGTTTGATTTTATTAACCCCGGTCTTTTGAGCAGTCTTAAAAACTTCCAGGGTAAATTCGCTAACGCTATCGAAATCAATAAAGACAAAGTCGCTCAATCCGCTCTAAAACAACTAATTCAGCCTTATATTTTGAGGCGCACAAAAGATGAAGTACTAGATGATCTACCTCCCAAAATCGAACAAACAATAAAAATAGAATTTGATGCTGACGAAGCCGCTTTTTATGAGGTTCTCAGGACAAATGCCCTAGAAAAACTTCAGGAAGCAGAATCCGAAAATAATTTTGGTAAACGTAAGCTTTTGATTTTGGCTGAGATGTCTAAACTAAGAAGAGCGTGCTGTCATCCTAGTCTCATAGATGATAAGCGTGAATATTCAGGCTCTAAAAATCAAGAGTTTTATAATTTGGTAACTGAGCTAAAAGCTAGTAAGCATAAGGCTCTTGTCTTTTCGCAATACACTAGCTATCTTAAGTACTGCGTCAAGGCTTAGATATGATGGAGATAAATTATCTCTATTTAGACGGTTCTACTCCAGCAAAGAAGCGCAAAGAACTAGTACAAGAATTCCAAAACGGCTCTGCTGACCTGTTTTTACTTAGCCTAAAAGCCGGTGGCTCAGGACTTAATCTAACTTCTGCTGACTATGTGATTCACTTGGATCCCTGGTGGAACCCTGCTGTAGAGGACCAGGCGACAGATCGCGCTCATCGAATCGGACAGAAAAAAACCGTAAATGTTTATAGGCTAATTATGAAATCAAGTATCGAAGAAAGGATACTTCAGCTCCATGATACCAAGCGCGAACTCGCTGACGAGCTACTTGATGAAGCTAAGATTACAGCAAGGCTCACTGACAAAGAGCTTCTAGATATGATGAGGGCTTGAGGATTCGCTGAAAAACGATTTTTGAGGCAGAATCCGCCTAACAAAATTATTACCCATGTTATACTGAAGGGTCATGGACTACAGAGATATCATTAAAACTCAGCTTTTAAGATTTGTGGATATTGAACTGGTTGTCCTGTATGGATCTATTTTAGAAACGAGTAGATTTGGTCCTAATAGTGACATTGATATAGCTGTTTTTTCATCTAATAAAAAACTAGATAAATTAGCAATTCTTGCTGAATTACATGAAATCGATAGGAATATTGATCTCGTGGATATGAAAACAACAAATCCCGTTTTAGGCGTGCAGATCATAAAACAGCACGAAATTTTAATTATGAAAAATCCAAAAATCTGGGATTCTTGGATGAGAAATATGCTCTGTCAATATCATGATCTCACCATAGCTAGGCGTGATTTGATTAGAGACCTCGGCAAATATAGTGTTTTGGGAGATTAGTTATGAATATAGATCGAGATTTAATACTTGCAAAAATTAATAATATTCAAAATTGTTTAAATAGCATAAAAACTTACACAAGAAATTTTGATATAAATTCTCTTGATGAAATTATGGTTCAGGATTTGGTAGTGCTAAATCTTGAAAGAGCAATTCAAGCGTGCATCGATATTGCCTTACATATACTTTCAAGGGAAGCCCTAGGAGTGCCTTTATCAATGGGAGATGCGTTTTTTTCACTGTATAAAAATTCCTTTATTAGTGAGGAATTGAGTAAAAATTTAATTAAAATGGTAGGTTTTAGGAATATCGCTGTGCACGAATATCAAAGATTAGATTTAGATATTCTAAAATCTGTAGTAAAAAACAATCTAAAAGATTTTGAAGAGTTTTATAAAATCATTTTAGAAAAAACTAAAAGCAATTAATTCCATCAAACCACCGCTAATCCAAAAACGACAAATCCAAGCCTTTTTGCTTAGAGTAGATGACCTTGCCGGTGCGCTTGATTTCTTGAATAAAGCCGGGGTCGATAAACTCTTCTTGATAATAAAG
>JBEAYS010000034.1:0-2531 GCA_041170505.1 Cyanobacteriota bacterium | reverse complement strand
GCTTTTGTCGTAGCCATAGACTTCGGTAAGCACATCGCCAATTAAGTAAGATACCGGAAACAAGAACAATCCAGCCGAACAGCTAAAATACAGCTCGGTAAAAGGTATATTTACTCTGACGGCTTTTACAGCTCCGATTAAATTGCATATAATGATAATTACTGTAAAACCAATAGTGATAGCATCTAAAAATTTGTAGGATTTATAATTATGTTTACTCAATATATCTCTAGTTTATCAAGAAAAATTACTCTTTTATTTATCGCTTTTACGCTTAGTTTAAGCGTGCTAAGCGTAAAAGCCATTCCCTGTGAGCTTCTTAAGGTGGTGGACGCTGATACTTTGTTGGTTAATAAAATTATCGATAAATCCAAAAAAGAAGAAATAAAAATTCGTCTACTCGGAGTCGACGCGCCAGAATTTACTCAAGAGCTTTGGGGCAAGCGGGCTCGGGAATTCGTGGTGGCGGAGCTTGCGCGCGCTGAAGCTCTTGATTATGAGCTTGATCATGATAAAAAAGATAGATATGGTAGGACCTTGGCTTATGTTTTTTATACAGTATCCGATAAGCAATTGAAGGCTAAAAAAAAGAAATTACTTAATGAAGAACTACTTAGAAACGGCTTTGCTGAGCTCTATATGAACAAAGAAAACAGTAAATACTCAAGGGTTTTAAAATCTGCTGAGGCTTCTGCTAGATTTTCGCAGATTAATATTTGGCAAAAACAGGGCGGGCTTGAGATGAGTCCTTCTAAATTCCGTAAATCCAAGAAAAAACCTGCTAAATAGACTCTATAATATCAATGGTGGCTAAAAAAAAATTCACTGATTATTTTGAAACTGCGTCAAATACTCTTGCTAGCTTGGGTATTGATAGATCTATGGTTTTAAGAGCGGTTGAGTCACTTAAGGCTGATCTTAGAGACTTAAGCCCGCAGAACCTCGCTCTTGAACTAGGCGTGCCCCGAGCTTTAATTTATGAGGATCTTGAAATTCTAGATATTATTTATCGAAACTCTGGCGAGCTAACAGGGCACGATAAGCTAATTAATGATATTTTGGGCGAGCTAAAGTCGCTTGGTAGAAAACTAACTAAGCAAGAAAAGGAACTCACTAAGCTAAAAGATGATTTTCAAACCTCTTTTAATGATGGATTTGCTAAGGGAGCTTCGCTAAATTTTTCATCAGTAAAATCTGAAATGCTTTTAAATAACGGGCTTGATGAAATCTGGGCGCGTGGAATTCTTCACATAGATCCCCAAATCGCTCTCACTGAGCAGAAAATCAAAAAAAACTATAGATTTTTATTAGGAATTCTTCACCCCGATCGTAGTGGTGTCAATACTACTGATGCGCTGGCAAATCTAAAAAAAGCCTATGATTATTTATTGGACAAGTACGAATAAGTGATTTTGGTATAGAATATAAATTGTGCCCGAGTGGCGGAATGGTAGACGCAACAGACTTAAAATCTGTTGGAGACTTGTCTCCGTGCCGGTTCAAGTCCGGCCCCGGGTACCACTTTTTTTATCCCACTCTTGTCTCTGTTATCAAGCTCCCTACCAAAGACTCTTGTCCCGACTGATCCCTTATTCTAAAACTGAGCCTTTCTAATTCTTCACGAGATGGTCTTTTTTGAGCAGCAAGCATTATTAGTATTTCTAAAAGAATTTCCCTTAGAGTATCGACCTGAGTTTGTAATTTTTTTATTTCTGCCTGGGCGTTGATACTACTATTTGCCGCCGCTTCGAGTTTTTGTTCTCTTTCTTTTGACATTTGTACAGTTTGATCTTCTTGATATTTTTGGGCTTGTTTAACAGCATGACTAACACTTTGTGACATTTTTTCGATTTTTGAAGATTCTTGATCTGACCAAGCTGTCCCAATATCAAGTAAATCTTGTCTTGAGTTTAAAAACTCATAAAGCTCTGAAGCTATTTCCGGGATATTATTGACACCTGGTAATAATTTTGTAAGTTCTTCCCTTTTTTATCAGCGTGAACCACAGTCATTAATCTTCTAGTGATGATATTTTTTACGAGATCTATAAATCTTTTTTTTCAATAAGTCTTCCTTGTTTTTCAATTAAAACTAGTATTTTAGGGCTGAGTAGTTATATTTTATAACAGTGATAAATAGTTTTTGCTTTATACTAAAAATATGTTAAGCGAAAAACAAAAAATTAAATGCCCAAAATGTGGTGAAGATATTTCCATTGATGATGTTCTAACTCACCAAATAGAAAAAAAAATAAAAAGAGATTTTGAAGCAATTCAAAAAGCTAAAGAACTAGAATTTGCTCAAAAATCCCAAGAATTATCAAGACAAGCCGCTCAAATTTTAGAAACTAAAAAAGAAATTGATACTCTTGTGGCTAGTAAATTATCAGCTCAACTAAACATAGAACGTATCAAACTTTATAAAGATGCAAAATCAGAAATAGAAAAAGAACTAGCTGGAAAAACTGCTTTATTAGAAGAACAATTAAAAGAAAAAGAAATTAAATTAGATCAGGCAAACCAACAAGAAAT
>JBEAYS010000033.1:0-3096 GCA_041170505.1 Cyanobacteriota bacterium | reverse complement strand
CTATAAAATAGTGCAGGACTTTCTAACAAAAGGACCTACTCATGAGGAACTTGAGCTAGCAAAAAACGATATAAAAAAATCATTTGCTCTTCATAAGCTCAATAGCAGACGTTCTACGGCTGGTACGTTAACGAATCTTCAGTACAGAAATAAAGACGAGCATTATGTTAATAATTTTTCTAAGATGATTGATTCTATTACTCTTGAGCAGGTTATTTCAGCTGGTAGAAAATTTATTTTACCTAAGAATTTTACTATGGTGGCAACAGTGCCTAAAGGCTTTAATCAAGCTCAAATCATTCAACCGACAAAAGAGCCTGTCAAGCAAGCTCAGCCTATGACTGCGCTTGCCGCTTAAGGATTCGCTAAAAAACGAAGTTTTGAGGCGGAATCCGCCTTAGCCAGCGTCATAATGCTCGCTATAAGAGGATTGATCAAGTTTCTTTTTGAGTAAGGGATATGTACTAAGATCAGGGTCAATTTTTATGAGGCTTTGCGCGGATTTGCGCGCGAGCTGTAAAATATCTTCTTGATTAAGTAAGCCTTGTAGAGCGTTTTCTGGTACACCGGATTGCTTAAGTCCTGTTAAATCTCCGGCTCCGCGAATTTTTAGATCTTCTTGCGCCAGGATAAAGCCATTATTAGTGCGTTCTAGCACTCTAAGCCGTTCTTGAGTCGTTTCGCTATTGGAACCAGAAGAGAGCAAGCAATACGATTGCTTATCATTTCTACCAACTCGCCCGCGTAATTGGTGTAACTGAGCAAGCCCAAATCTCTCTGCTGACTCGATGAGAATGACAGTTGCTGATGGGACATCTACCCCTACTTCAATTACAGTCGTGGAGACAAGTATATTAATTTCTTTGTCTCTAAATTTTTTCATCACTTCTTCTTTTTGATCGTCTTTTAATTTGCCGTGGATTAATCCTACATTAAAATCTCTAAAAGTATTTTCTTTTAGCTTTTCGTATTCTACCGTAGCCGCTTTTGCTGAGAGCGTTTCAGACTCATCAATTAATGGAAACACTATATAAGCTTGGTTACCTTTAATGATTTCTTCTCGAATTAATTCATGAGCCTCTGATTTGCGGCGAACTATCTTGGTGATAATAGGTTTTCTTCCAGCGGGCATTTCATCTATTTCAGACATATCCAAGTCACCGTGCATGGCAAGCGCTAGAGTCCTAGGTATTGGAGTCGCTGTCATAAAAAGCTTTTCGACAGTAGGGCTAAGATGCTGATAATCTGGATGCCTGTCAGTATCTTGTTTATCAGCCACTTCATCGCTCGCTACTATTGCTAATTGAGAATCGTAATTATCACTGGTGAGTGCTTTTTTAGCGAGTAATTCTCTTTGCTTGACTCCAAAACGGTGCTGTTCATCGATGATAACCAAGCCAAGTCTTTTGTATTCTACGCTTTTTTGAATTAGGGCGTGAGTGCCGACAATTAGATTTATAGTACCGTTTTTTATTCCAGCTAGAACTTCTCTTCTTTCTGCTGTTTTTTGTTTACCGATTAATAATCCAGCTCGAATTTTTAGGTTTTCTTCCATCATATTTATCCAATCGCAAAACTTGTGGTAGTGCTGTTCAGCGAGGATTTCGGTAGGAACCATAATTGCGCTTTGGTAGTTATCAGAAATAGCCGTTAACATCGCCAAAAAAGCGACTATGGTTTTACCAGAACCTACATCTCCCTGTAAAAGCCTGTGCATAGGCTGTTTTGAGACCATATCAGGTAAGATTTCGTTATAAAAAACTCTCTCTTGAGCGTGCGTTAGTTTAAAAGGTAAACGATCGAGAAATTTATCTACTAATCCATTTTCAAAACAATTAAACTGAATACCTTTATGTTTTTGTTTATGCTCGTGCCGCAGTTGCATGAATTTCAATTGCATCAAAAAAAACTCATTAAAAACCAGTCTAGTAGCGGATTTGTTCTTGCTCTCGATTGAATCTGGGAAGTGAATTTCTTCTATTGCAGTACTATAAGAAACAAATTCATTAGTTTTTAAAATATTCTCAGGTACAAATTCTTTTAGCGCGGGCTTATAAATCTGCAAGGCTGTGTGAATAGTTTTGCGCAGGTACATCAGTGAAACTCCCTCACTGAGCGGATAAATAGGAACAATCTTAGCGGTATGAATCATAGACGATCGATCTGTTTCACTAAAATCTTCCGAAATCACTTCTATCTGCGGGTCATGTAGAGTTTTTTGCTTAGAAAATTTATCATACTTGACGGTGCCGACAGCTAGCACATGCGCTCCCTGAGGGAATTTGCCGGTGTATTGTTTGAGATAAAAATGTATTGAATTACCCTGAAAGTATTTATTAATCTTGAGTTTGCCACTATTGTCTTTTATAAAAATACTTAGAATAATAAGATTTTTATTGGGTGATTTAAAGGCTGATACTTTTTGAATCACGCCCAGTATGCTCACTTGCTGTTCTTCTTGTATTTCTCTTATGGGGGTAATATCTGAGTAACTAATATGAGTGCGCGGAAAATAATGCAGTAAATCTTTTATAGTTTTTATGCCAAGCAGATTTAGTTTTTTTTCGTTAATTTCACCTACTCCCGGCAGATACCTTACTGAAACCTCGGCTATATCTAGGTTTGGGTCCGGGCAGGATTTTGAACTAGTGGTTAATTTTTCTGCTGGCGGCAGGATTTTTTGGAACTGCTTAGCTTTATAGAATTCTTCTAATTCCAGAATATTAGTGATAATTTTTTTACAGACCTGCATCCTGGTAGTCAAATCTAAAAACTCATAGCGCTCAACTAAGGCAAGGATACTAGACCATTTTTCGCTATTCTTGTATTTTTTGAGAGCTGATCTGGCTTGCTTAGCAATAAAACTTGAAAAAGTGCCAGATTTACCAATAGCGTTTATATAAGAGTGGCTAATTTCAAAATCTATTGCTTTTTTTATTTGGTCGAGCATTTTACGAATTTATAATTGATTTTAGTCTCCTAGGGTTAGTAATTTTAACATTGTGCTTAGACTCGAAAAATCTTCGATTTTTCTCGTATTTTTTGTGTGTCGCTCAATCTACGCATCGACTTTGCCCGTGGAATTACTAACCCTTC
>JBEAYS010000032.1:0-5196 GCA_041170505.1 Cyanobacteriota bacterium | reverse complement strand
GTGTACTCAAAACCAATATCCATAAGAATTTCACTAGAAAGACTATGATGCACAGGACAGGTCAAGGCTGTTTTTTCAAGTTTTTTGCGATCGCTTTCTTTTAATTCTGCAGGCATTTTGAGTTTGATCACAATTTTTGATATCCGACGCGGACCTTCACTGGTCATGTATTTTTCGGCGTAATAATTTACTTTACTCAGGTCTATTTTATTACGGTCAGCAACTATGGCCATGACGGTTATCATACAAGAAGCAAGTGCGGCTATAACGGTATCAGTTGGCGAGAATCTAGCTCCCTGACCATGATTATCAACAGGAGCATCCGTTTCCATTATAGTACCAGAGTCCAAGTGAGTGCTTTGAACTCTCAGGTTACCAAGGTATTTGCCAAAAATTTTTACTACCATACTATAAATTTTAAACCAAATCAAGGATCGGCAAAAACTTGGGAATTATCTTGGTATGTTAAAATCAAACTGTTGGAAAATATAAGTTTAATCAGCATTATAGGACTTTTAGGCGGAGCGGCCATATTACTTTTTGGATTAGACATGATGTCCGGTAATCTAAGTAAGGCGGCGGGGAATACTCTTAAGCTTGTTCTTGAAAAAGCTACAGACAATGCTTATATAGGGCTTTTCATTGGTACTTTGGTTACGGGCATTGTAAATAGTAGTAGCGCCACTACGTCAATTTTGGTTTCGCTGGTTCAGTCTAAGCTCATGACCTTCGAACGCAGTCTGGCTGTGATGTTGGGCGCAAATATCGGTAGTACTGTAACAGGTCAAATCATGGCTTTTGATGTAACCAAATGGTCTATGGCCATTATATTTACTGGCTTTATGATTAAGACCTTTGCCCAAAGATCTAGGACTAAATATTTTGCCATGATAGTTATGGGGTTAGGTTTTATTTTTTTAGGACTAGAGTATATGTCTGCATCTATGAAGAGTTTTAGAGATTCAGAATATTTTATCGAATTGATGACTCATTGCCAAAACGTCTGGTTTGGGATACTTGTGGGGGCTATTTTTACAGCTATCATTCATTCTAGCGGAGCTTTTACTGGTATTACTATTGGGCTTGCTATGCAAGGATTAATTACACTGGAAGCCGCTGTGCCATTGATTTTGGGATCTAATATCGGAACCTGTGTCACTGCCTGGATAGCTTCTATGGGTTCTGGGGCCTCTGCTCGCCGAGTGGCTATGTCTCATATACTCTATAACATCATCGGAGTTTTGATGTTTGCTTTTTGGGTGCCCGGTTTTGTGAAGCTCGTAAAGGTTTGTACTCCTGATCAATCAGATATTCCACGCTTGGTTGCCAACGCACAGACTTATTTCAATATCGCATCTGCAATAATTTTTATGCCTTGTTTAAAAGCTCTTGAGTGGCTTACTAAGCTTTGTGTGCCTGATGATAAGGAAGGTGAAATGGTAAAATACACTTTCCCGCGGGTAAGTAATTTGGCAGATAGTCCTGATTTACTTTTTATTCATTCCGTAGATGGAATTAGAGCTTACAAAAACACAGTCAAGGAGATGCTTTGGTTGTCTCGAGACTACTTTATCAAAAAAGAAAAAGAAAAACTAACTCAGCTTATTAAACTGAGGGAATACCAACAAGAATTTAGATCAGATATTCTTGATTTTTTAAGTAGGATCGGTAAGTTAAGACTCGCTTACAAAGATGTAGCTAGAGTAATTAATCATGTTTCCCTGGTCAATGAAATAGAGCATGTAGCTTATAAGCTAGAAGCTTCGCTAGATACACTCAAATCTCAGCCTAATTTTGAAGATAAATCTTATGAGGGACTCGAGGACTACTTTAAACAAACGGTAAAGTGTTTTTCTAAGGCTTGTAATGCCGTCCTAAATGACTCTGAAGGGGAAGCACATCGAATAGAAGAACATCTTGATTCTTTAAGATTAATTGAAGAGCAGTTACGAAACAAATCTGTCCAGCTCCTCCACGATGATGTGGAATACGAAGACGAAAAACAGAATCTCTGGGTGCTTGAGTTTATTAGATCTGTCAACGCCACCTCAAGAAGAATAGCTCATATTATGGTAGATAAGCGCAAGGCAAAAATGCGCGCTTTAGCTGGCTCTTAATTTTTTTGTTAAGCGGATTCCGCCTCAAAACTTCGTTTTTGAATGGTTGCTGAATATCATAACCTTATCTTAAAGACCATATGCTTTAATATAGTACCCTAAATATAAGTAATAAGACATGGTCGGAACTTCAGCAATTAAATCAGCGATTCAAGGAACAGAACTTACTGCGTTTCTAAGTGACACGCTTGGCGTTCATAAAGCTAATAAATCACAATATACCGAAAAAGATAACAATCTTTTCTATTATCCATTTAGTATGCTAGCAGAAAGACAAAAACCTTTTAGTGATGATCGAAGTAATTATGTAGCACACAACCCCAATAACAGTTGGGAAAACATCTTAGCTCAAAGAACTGCAATAAATGGAGCCCAAGAAACACAAGCAATACAAATACCCCAAAAAACCAAGTCCGTAGAAGATAATGGCCAAGTTGATAAAGAGCTAGCCAAACTCCAAGCTTTGTTTGGAGCAGGTTTAAACCAAGCCTTTGTAAATGACTTTATAGCTAGTGGATTTAGTGCTGGAAGTACAGACACAGAAAAATCATTTGACCCACTAAAAGAGATAGCCCAGCTTAAAGACGGCACAATAGTAACAGCTCTAAATGCATTTTTTAAAATCAAAGATATTACAGACTCTAGTGTAAAAGCATTTGCGCAGGGCTTATATGCTAATGGTCAATGGGGTGCCTATTCAAGAGCATTTGATGATTTGTTCATACACGCACTTACAAAAAATAATCCAAAAAAAGAAGGTTTAAACTCTCAAATATCAAACTACATAGCTTTAACAGCCAAATTAGGAAACGATGCAATCAATAATTCTGGTAAAAAAATAGCCGATCCAAATCGCGCATTAGTAGTCAGTTACCTCATAAGCCATACAGCTATAAGTGATAAATTAGCGGAAGAGCTAGGATTTAGTAAAGATCAAATTGCAAAATATAACGAAGGGGATAAGGCATTTTTAATTTCTGAAGCTTTATTCGAAAACCCTAATATCCTTACAGACAAAGATAAGACGGACAAGCTGACTAGTTTTCTCAGCACCGTTATTCAAGAAAATTACGATAAACACCTAGCTCATTTTAAGGATACCTACGCTGGTGAAGGCAACAATTTAGGTGCAATTGAAGGCAACTCACTAAAATTACTGCAAGGCAAATATGCAGATGATGTAAAAAAACTTAATGGTGGTAGTATGCCTTCTGCTGGTGATATTAGTTCCTACCTAGCAAAATGGGGTTATGGACCTAGTCAATACACCAAGGTTGATAATTCCGAACAAGTTGCTCAAACATACCTAAATCTAAAAGCAATAGAACACGATCATGAATTATTCAAAAAAGGTTTATTAACCGACGAAAACAGAATGTATAAAGCATCCCAAACGGTAATTCGCAGTACTCCAAACGCTGGTGCTGACGGTAATGCAGCTTTTAATGAAAATAATCTAGGAAGAAAAATGTCATCTTTAGCTGGTATGGACCGAAATATGGTTGGAGTTTTTGCACTACCATTTACTAATGATCAACATTTAATGGATTTTGTTTCCAAGCTTAAGGATTTGAATGTCGAAATTAGTGCTTTAGACATTTCGCATCACGGTAGCCCTTCAGGCACTCACGGAGGTAATGGAGGTTTTGACTGTGGTGACAAAAATACCCTCTTAAAAGCTTTTATAGAGAGAATGAAAAAGGGAGGTGAAATAACATATAATTCCTGTAGTATTGGAGCGGGTACAGATAAAAATAGTGGGAATCTTCAATTAGCTACAATAACAACTCCGGTAGAAGATAAGGGTATAAAAGTACACGCCGCGGATGCTTGCACAATAGGTTATCAAGAGCATTTCGTTTATGACGCTTTTAGCCGTTTAGTTAGCAATACTCCAGTCAAGCTTGATGGAGTCGTGGGTGGCTTTACTGTGCAAGAAGCTGGAGTAGGAAAAATTATTAATGAAGAAAATGTTAACCCTTTAGCAGCTACTAAAATTTTAAGGTCGAATGATGTGTAATAAATTAGACTCGATCTGACAGTCACTATTTTTACCCACAATTTACTGTCAGCAAAATCGAATTGTCCGATGAAAGATTTTTCTCTTTTGCAATTTTCAACGAGTCCAAGAAAGTTTGCATTGGTGTTTTGCCATAACAATACTTCCCTGAATGTGGTCTCTCATTATTATACTTCATCAGCCAAGCATCTAGATCAATTTGAAGCTCTTCTAATGAAGAATAAATCTTTTTACGAAAGGCAATATCATAGAACTCATTTTTAATAGTTCTATGGAAGCGTTCACATATGCCGTTAGTTTGTGGACTTCTTGCTTTTGTCTTACTGTGATCGATGTCTTCTACTGCAAGAAATAATTGATAAGCATGACTTTCAACTTTACCGCAATATTCAGTACCACGATCAGTAAGCATTCTTAGAACATCGATACCATGTTCTTGAAAGAACGGTATTACCCTGTCGTTTAATACATCGGCTGAAGTAATTGGAGTTTTATCAGTGTAGAGCTTACACTCTGCAACTCTAGAGTAAGTATCAACTACTGTTTGTTGATAGATTCTACCTACTCCCTTCATCGTGCCAACATAGTATACATCCTGGCTTACAAGGTAGCCTGGATGCTCAGTTTCAATTTCTCCGTGTGCTTCTTGCTCATCCTTTTTCTTTTCAAGAGCAACAAGTTGATCTTCTGTAAGTACAAAGCCTTCTTGAGCAGATTTAGCCTCAAGAGCCTTGAGTCTCTTCTTCATAGTTTCAAGATCATGTCTAAGCCAAATAGATCTAACTCCACATGGAGAAACTAAAATACCTTGCTTTTTAAGCTCATTACTTACTCTAACTTGACCTAGTGCTGGATTTTCAATAGCAAGATCAACCACGGCTTTCTCGATATGTTCTGATACTCTATTTTTTATCAGTGGCTTCTGTCTACTGATTTCTTGAAGAGCTTCTTCCCCTCCAGTTTCATAGAGTTCTTTAAAACGATAAAAGCTATCCCTACTGTAGCCCATCGTTTTACAAGCTTGTGAAACATTACCAAGCTGTTTTGCCAAAGCTAATA
>JBEAYS010000031.1:0-13341 GCA_041170505.1 Cyanobacteriota bacterium | reverse complement strand
TATATATAATGCCCCCATGTCAAGAATTAGTCCAAAAGATTTAACCAAAATAGGTTCGGTGGCCTTTATCGGCTTTTTGGCCCTTGTGGTAATTATTTTTTGGTTAAAGGGTCACAAGATTCATAATTACCATCGTTTTACAGTGTATTTTAAAAATGTAAATGGACTTGAAGAGGGTAATGCTTTGCGCTGGAATGGTCTTAAAATTGGGGTTGTAGAGTCTATTCAACCAGTAAGAGAAAGCTTTGAACAGGACGCTTTTCCGGCTGATGCGCTTTTACTACTAGGTAAACGCCACATGGAAAAAGCTCGTCAAATGCTATCAAGTGACAACATCGAAGATATAATTCTTGCACAAGAAGCAGTCCAGCAAGCTCAGATGGAGATTGCTTTAGGGCGAGCTGGTAATATGCAATCTAAAATTAAGCGCGGCGAGTATGTCGCTGTTACTGCAGTTATCACCACCAAAAATGTCCCTATCGGGCCATTGAATCAAGTGACAATAGTACCCTCTGGACTAATCGGTGAGCAGTATTTAGATCTATCAACAATTAATATTGATGCTGAATACCGCACTACAGTTGATTCTGAGAAAATTTATTTTGTCGTGCTTGAGCCAATTAGGCTTGATGCCGTTATTAGAGCTAATGCTGAATCTGCTGAAGCCATCACAAACTTATCAAACCGTCTCAATGTCCTGTTTTCAGATAAAGATGCTGAAAACATTAGTGAACTAATTAGATCAGTTAGCCAGATAGCTGCCGATAAGCAATTAAGAAATGATCTTAAGAGCACAGCAAGTAATCTTAATAAATTGACCAAAAACTTTAAGATTTGGAAGCTGTTTTAAGTAAAATCAAGATTCGATTGTTATAAAAAAGCTAAGAATATCGTAAATAGAGATAAATCCATTGATTTTGATTAGACACACCTCTATAATTTAGTATTTCATAATGGGTTTTTAGTGCCCATTGCAATTTCAACAAAAAAATTATGAGACGTAACTATTCGCGTGTAATCCCCAAAGTCAAAGCCTACCCAGGACAAAGAACAATAAACTTACCGGATCTAGCGGAGATCCAGAAGGAATCCTTTCAAAGGTTCTTGACAAAAGGTTTAGCCGAAGAGCTCAAAAACTTTTCGCCGGTCACCGACTACACTGGGCGATTAGAACTTTACTTCTTGCATGATCACTACACTTTTGAGGAGCATCAAGAGCCAAATAAAGCTAAAACCCCGATGGAAGCGCGTCTCAATGAGCAAAGCTATACCAAGAAGTTATACATAAAAGTTCGTTTTGTCAACAGAGACACTGGCGAGATCAAAGAATCAAAAATGTTTATTGGTGAAATTCCTATGATGACAGAGCGCGGTACCTTTATCGTTAATGGTGCTGAGCGTGTTGTAGTCTCTCAGATCGTTAGATCGCCTGGTATCTACTACAAAAGAGAAATTGAAGCTAGCGGCAAAAGAGTATTTAATGCTACTTTGATTCCGAATCGTGGAGCTTGGGTAAAGCTTGAGACCGATGTTTCAGATTACATCTATATCAAAATCGACAAGACTCGTAAAATCCCTGTAACTATCTTCTTAAAAGCTCTTGGCTACAGAGAACAAGATATGAAAGATTTATTCTCTCATTACGATTATCTCGCTAAAACTCTTGAAAAAGATCCTACAGAATCTGAAGATGAAGCTTTAATCGAGCTTTATAAAAAAATGCGTCCTGGTGAACACCCGACAGCGGAAGGTGCGCGCCAATTGCTTGAGAGCAGATTCTTTAACGCTAAAAAATATGATTTAGGAAGTGTGGGACGTTTCAAATTAAATGAAAAACTTGGTCCTAACGCTCCAGATGACAGCAGAGTTCTTACAAAAGAAGACTTTGTTGCGGCTGTTGATTACTTGATCAAACTCAATTTTGATGAGGCTCAGGTAGATGATATTGATCACTTGGGTAATAGAAGAGTTCGCTCTGTCGGTGAGCTTCTTCAAAACCAATTTAGATTAGGCTTAAGCAGAATAGAAAGAATTATTCGTGAAAGAATGACTTTGCAAGAGCAAGAATCACTTACTCCAGCGAATTTGATTAATCCTAAGCCTCTAGTTTCAGCTATTAGAGAGTTTTTCGGTTCATCACAATTATCACAGTTTATGGATCAAACCAATCCTCTTGCTGAATTGACTCATAAAAGAAGAATTTCAGCTCTTGGTCCTGGTGGTCTTTCTCGTGAAAGAGCGGGTTTTGCGGTGCGTGATATTCACCCTTCCCAAAACGGTCGTCTCTGCCCGATCGAAACTCCAGAGGGTCCTAACGCTGGCTTGATTGGCTCGCTTGCTTCGCATGCTCGAGTTAATGAGTTTGGTTTTATTGAAACTCCATACAGAACAGTTATGGACGGGGTTGTTACTAATGAAGTTAGATACTATTCAGCTCACGAAGAAGATACCAAGCGTGTTGCTACAGGTGACTCCCCTATTGATAACACAGGTAAACTTAAAAACGAATTAGTACCAGTCAAGTACAGAAATGAATTTATTGAGACTGCTAAAGAAAACGTAAATATTCTTGGTGTTTCTCCAATTCAAATCGTATCTATTGGAACTTCTTTAATTCCGTTCCTTGAGCATGACGACGCGAATAGAGCTTTGATGGGTTCAAACATGCAAAGACAAGCAGTTCCTCTTTTAAGAGCCGAAAGAACTCTTATCGGTACAGGGATTGAAGGTCAAGTGGCGCGAGATAGCGGCATGGTAGTTATTTCTGATGCTGATGGTGTTGTAAGCTATGTTAGTTCTACTAAGATCACTATTCAGTTTGATGATGCTAAGCGCGGATCTAAGACTTACGAACTTCTTAAATATTTGAGATCTAACCAAGATACTTGCCTAAATCAAGTACCTATTGTGAGAGTTGGAGATAAGGTCAAAGCTGGTCAGGCATTGACTGACGGAGCAGCGACTTGCCAGGGTGAATTAGCTCTTGGTAAGAATCTTCTTGTAGCTTTCATGCCTTGGGAAGGATATAATTTTGAGGACGCGGTATTAATCTCTGAGCGCCTTGTGTACGATGATGTTTACACTTCTATCCACATCGAGAAGTACGAAATTGACGCTCGTCAAACTAAGCTAGGACCAGAAGAAATCACTCGCGAAATTCCTAACGTAAGTGAAGATGCTCTTAAGCACCTTGATGAGAACGGTATAGTTCGCGTCGGTGCGATGGTAAAAGAAAACGATATTCTTGTCGGTAAAATTACTCCAAAAGGTGAATCTGATAACCCTCCAGAAGAAAGACTTTTAAGAGCGATCTTCGGTGAAAAAGCAAGAGACGTAAAAGACAATTCACTTCGTGTGCCGCATGGTGAGCTTGGAAGAGTTATTGCTGTTAGAGTTTATGATCGTGAAAAAGGTGATGAATTACCTCCAGTTTCTAACAAAGTTGTGAGAATTTTCATTGCTCAAAAACGTCGTATCTCTGTCGGTGACAAGGTCGCAGGACGTCACGGAAACAAAGGTATTGTTTCTAGAATACTACCAGTAGAGGATATGCCACATCTTCCAGATGGTACACCAGTAGATATGGTTCTAAACCCACTTGGTGTTCCTTCTCGTATGAACGTCGGTCAAATCTATGAGTGTATTTTAGGTATGGCGGCTACTATTTTGGATCACGCTTTTGAAGTTCCTACTTTTGACGAGATGTTTGGCGAAGGTGCTTCCGATAAGCTAATCATTCAAGAGATGCAAAAAGCAATCGCCACTGATCCGGCTAAATATTCTTGGTTAGATACTACTGGTAAAGTTCAGTTGTACGATGGAAGAACAGGTGAAGCGTTTGATAACAAGACTCTTGTGGGAGTTATGTACATGCTTAAGCTTGTTCACTTAGTGGATGATAAGATCCACGCTCGTTCTACAGGTCCTTACTCGCTTGTTACTCAGCAGCCACTTGGCGGAAAAGCTCAGTTCGGCGGTCAGAGATTAGGAGAGATGGAGTGCTGGACTCTTGAAGCTTATGGTGCGGCTTACACATTACAAGAGATGTTAACTATCAAGTCAGATGACGTGATAGGTAGATCTAGAGCTTACGAAGCTATTGTAAAAGGTGAAAATATTCCACCAGCAAGTGTTCCTGAGTCATTCAAGGTATTGATGAAAGAGCTTCAATCTATTGGTCTTGATATTCATGCTCTTAAGAAAAACGAAGTTCAAGACTCGCTTGAAGAAGTTGATTTGTATACAGATAGTTTCGACCCTCTTAGAAGTCGTAATTTAAGAACTAGAAATCTTGAAGATACAATCAAAGAACTAACTGATTCTGGTCAAATGGATGAGGACGACGATAGAAAACTTAGCGTCGAAACCTCTTCAGGATTTAGTTTTAATCAAGCGTAGTTATTGATTTAGTTTAAAGGTGTTTAATATGGACGAAATGAATATGGATGTAAGTGAACAAATGGCAGAATTAGATCTCGATTTAGATATCGAGACCTATGTCGATGATATTGCTAAAGCTAAGCTAGTAGCAGATAACGATATTTTTGATAACCTAAAAATCCAAATCGCATCCCCGCAAAGAATTAATGGATGGTCTCATGGCGAAGTTCAAAAGCCTGAAACTATTAATTATCGTACTCTCAAGCCAGAAAAAGATGGTTTGTTTTGCGAAAGAATTTTTGGTCCAGTTAAGGACTGGGAGTGTGCTTGCGGTAAGTACAAGAGAATCAGACACAAGGGTATTATTTGTGAAAGATGTGGAGTAGAGGTTACCGAATCAAAAGTTCGTCGTCACCGCATGGGCTCTATCACGCTTGCTGCGCCAGTTTCACATATTTGGTTCTTAAAAGGTATCCCAAGCTATTTAAGTTTGCTTCTTGAGATCGCTCTCAAAGATCTTGAACAAGTAGTTTACTTTAATTCCTATATCGTCTTAGATCCAGGTAACGTAGAGGGTCTTAAGAAAAACCAAATCATTAGCGAAGAAGAGTATGATAAGTTACTTGACGAAGAAACTAATCAATTTGAAGTAGGTATTGGAGCCGAGGCTATTCTGTTAATGCTTGAAGAGCTTGCACAGCCTAAGTACGAATTTCCAGACGCTAAGCGCTCTGAGAAAGGTGCTTTGCTTGAAGTACCTGGCTTGCTTAAGCTAAGAGAAGAACTAAAAGCGGAGCTTGCTTTGGTTGGTGGATCTCAACAAAAGCGTACTAAATGTATTAAGCGTTTAAGATTAGTTAGTTCTTTAATTAACTCTATGACAGATCCGTCATGGATGATTTTGGATATTCTTCCAGTATGTCCTCCGGACCTACGTCCTATGGTTCAGCTTGATGGTGGAAGATTTGCAACTTCAGATCTTAATGATTTGTATCGCCGTGTAATTAATCGTAATAGCCGTTTAGCTAGATTGATTGATATGGGCGCACCAGAGATCATTATTCGTAACGAAAAACGTATGCTTCAAGAAGCCGTAGATGCCCTTATTGACAACGGTAGAAGAGGTAGAGTGGTTACTGGAACTAATGGCAGACCATTAAAATCTCTGTCAAATATTATTGAAGGTAAGCAAGGAAGATTTAGACAAAACCTGCTTGGTAAGCGTGTCGACTATTCTGGTCGTTCAGTTATCGTAGTTGGTCCTACTCTAGAATTGCATCAATGTGGACTTCCTAGAGAAATGGCAATCGAGCTATTTAAGCCGTTTGTAATCAATAAATTGATCGAACGTCAAATTTGTCAAAATATCAAAGCTGCTAAAAAGCTTATTGAAAAAGGACCTCCAATCATTTGGAATATTCTAAAAGAAGTTACTACTGGACACCCAGTACTTCTAAACAGAGCTCCGACTCTTCACAGATTGGGTATTCAAGCATTTGAACCAGTTATTGTTGAAGGTAGAGCAATTAGATTGCATCCACTTGTCTGTTCAGCGTTTAACGCGGATTTTGACGGTGACCAGATGGCAGTTCATATTCCTTTGAGTCTTGAAGCTCAAACCGAAGCTAGAACATTGATGATGGCTAACACCAACATTCTTACTCCAGCAAGCGGTAAGCCTACAATCACTCCTACTCAGGATATGGTTATCGGTATTTATTACTTGACTATCGATAAGCCTGGTTCTACTGATCCACAAAAATTCAAAGGAGCTGGCAAGCTGTTTTCTAATGAAGAAGAGTGTTTAGCGGCTTACTATGATCGTAAAGTAGATCTTTTTGCGAAGATCAAACTCAGAACTTCTATGACTGAGTCTGGTAATACCGAATTGATCGAGACTACCGTCGGACGAGTAATGTTTAATAAGCTTGTCGTAGATTCAATCGAAGGTAGAGAGCTGGTGATGACCTAATTTAAGTGATTTCTTGAATTAAGTTGTGTAGTAAAAAATTAGAGGGTAAAAAATGAGCAAAGCAAAAATAGCGTGGGAAAGAAAGCAAAAACAACCAGTTTTTATTAACGATAATGTTAATAAAAAGAAACTTGGAGATTTACTTTCACATGTTTACGAAAACTATGGTAATGATGTCGCGGCTAGACTGGGCAATAATCTAAAAGACCTTGGTTTTAAGTACGCTACTAAAGCGTCAGTCACCATCAGTATTGAAGATCTTACTATCCCTCCGCAAAAAGTTGACTTAATCCAAGAAGCTGAAACTGAGCTTGCTGCTACTACAGAAAGATTTGAAAGAGGCGAGATCACCGAAGTCGAGCGTTACAATAAGGTAATTGATACTTGGTCTGAGACTAACGAAAAAGTTACTGAAGCGGTAGTAAAGCACTTTAATCCTTTAAACCCAGTCTACATGATGGCTTTCTCCGGAGCTAGAGGAAGTATTTCACAGGTTCGTCAGCTTGTTGGAATGAGAGGCTTGATGGCAGACTCTGAAGGTAAGATTATCGATCTTCCGATTAAGTCTAATTTTAAAGAAGGTCTTTCAGTCTCTGAGTATATGATTTCTGCATACGGAGCTCGTAAAGGTCTGGTTGATACAGCTCTAAAAACCGCTGACTCTGGATATTTGACTCGTCGTCTTGTTGACGTCGCTCAAGATGTAATTATCAGAAGCGATGATTGCGGTACCAAAAAATTCCTTATCATGGGTCCTTTGATGGATGGTGAAAATGAAGTTTTAGGAATTTCTGCTCGTATTATAGGACGTAATGTTTCTGAGCCTGTTAAGCACCCACAAACCGGTGAAGTTATTGTCAAAAAAGGTGAAATCATCACTGGACATACAGCTAAAGTAATTGAAAAAGCTGGTATAAAGCAAGTCAAGATTAGATCAGTTCTTACCTGCGACTCTAAATATGGTGTTTGTAAGGCTTGTTATGGCTGGTCTACAACGGATAACAAGCCAGTTAACCTCGGTGAAGCTATCGGTATTATCGCGGCTCAATCAATCGGAGAGCCTGGTACACAGCTCACCATGAGAACCTTCCACACGGGTGGTGCGGTTGCTGGTGCTGGTAAAGCCAGAGAGACTTATAAGGCTCCTTGTGAAGGGGAAGTTAGTTTTGAGTTTGAATCAAGAGAGATTCGTACTAAGTACGGTGATATTGTTTACCAAGTAAACAAAGCCGGAAAAATGAAAATTGGCTCACAAGAAATCGCTATACCTCTTGGATCTAGAATCGCTGTTAAAAACGGTGACAAAGTCAAAGCTGGTCAATATCTTGGTGATGCGCCTGATTTATCAAAGAAAAAAATTCTTACAGAGAAGGCATCTAAGGATGTTATTACCCAGCAAGCTGGTCTTGTGGAATTTGTAGATTTTGGTGTAGATGAGACTACTGATAGACAAGGAAATATCTCCAAACAAGCTAATAGACAGGGTTCTATCTGGGTGCAAGCAGGGGAAGTTCTTCCTTTGCCTGCTGGTGGTAATATTGTCGTTAAAAAAGGCGAGCACGTAAATAAAGGCCAAACACTTGCTGAAACTATCATCAAATGTGAGTATGATGGTGAAGTTAGATATGGAGCTGATATCCTGATCGAGCAGACTGATATTGGCGGACGTGAAATCAAAAAACTAACTAGAGGTCGTTTGTTAAATGTTATCAATGCCTCTATTGGTGCAGGTAACGCTAAGATTCAACCAGATCAACAAAATAATTTTTGGAATCTTGATGATAATAGTGAAAAATATGTTGTTAAAGTAGTACATTCAGAACTTATAGAAAACGGAAAAATCCTTGCTGAGCTTATCGAAGATTCGCAAACCCCTGTGCTTCCTTGTTCAGGTGAGATTCGTTATGATGGTCTTGAAATTGATGAGCGTAAGATTGTCACCAAGCACGGTAGAGTTATATTTATCCCTGAAGAAATCCATGTGCTGTCTAAAGACGCTAGCTTGGTTAACAAAAAAACTGGCGACTATGTAGAAGCTGGCACTGAAATTGTCAAGGATGTATTTGCCACTATCAATGGCGTGGTGCGTGTTACTATCGAAAACAATATTGTTCATGAAGTTACAATCACCCCTGGGGAGCTTTTTGATATTGAAGATATCGAAGATCTCAAATTCGAAGATGGAGACATCGTTAAAGAAGGTGTCGAAGTGGTTAAAGGTGTCAAAACTAAAAAGCCAAGCATGATCACTTTGTTTGTTAACGAGGATACTGGAGAGACTCAGCTATTACTCAGAGAAGTTCAATTGTTCGAGATTGGTCCTCGCAGAGTGAATTTTGAAGCAGAAACTACAGATGCTGATATTAATATTGTGCCTGTTACTCAGATGAACTTCAAAGACGGTGACAGAGTCAGAAATATTAATGGCGGACCTTTGACAAAAACTAGTTTGATCCTTTACTGTAAATCAAAATATAGAGATTCAAAAGGTTTGGTAGAGCTAACTGAAACGGATTTGAATATTATTTTCCAAGAAAATATTATTCTTAGAAGTGATAGAAGCGCAAGCTCATTAACGGAAGTCTTAGTTGAGCCTGGCGACTTCGTTTCAGCGGGGTCTGCTGTAGCACGTGTACAGACTATTGCCAGCGAGTCTGGTAAGGTTTTCTATAGCGATACTGATAAGTTTAGAATTCTGGTCCAGACGGATGCTAACACATTCACTCTTGAAACTAGCACTAAGACTAAGCTTAAGGAAGGCGATTATGTCCTAGCGGGTGATCAGCTTGATAAAAATACTATTATCCCTGAATCTGGTCAGGTGACTGCTGTTGACGGTAATAAGATCACTGTACGTAAAGCACAACCATTCCTTGTTAGTATGGGTACTAGATTACACGTAGATAATCAATCTCTTGTTCAGCAAGGTGATCAATTAGCGACAATCGTTTACGAAAGAATTAAGACAGGGGATATTGTGCAAGGTCTTCCAAAAGTTGAAGAACTTCTTGAAGGACGTAAACCTCGTGATCCAGCGGTTTTGGCAGATACGAAAGGTAGAGTCGAGATCATAAGTGAAGACGGAGTTGATACTCTTTATATAGTTGGTAAAAACGAACGTAAAGAATGCATCTTACCTCCAGGTCAAAACATTATCGTCAATAATGGTGATGAAGTAGAGCTTGGTGATGCGCTTACTGATGGTCAACCTAATCCTCATGAGCTTCTTGAGTATAAGAGCCTAGATCAGTTACAACAATTCTTGGTCGATGAAGTTCAGTCTGTTTATATTTCTCAGGGTGTTGAAATCGCTAATAAGCATATTGAAGTTATTGTCAGACAAATGACGAGAAAAGTTAAAATTGAAGATCCAGGTGATTCAGAGCTTCTTCAAGGCGAAATGCACGAAAGATATTTCGTAGATCAAATCAATCTGGGACTTGAGCAAAATTCAAAAGTAAAAGTTCAGTATCAAACAGTTCTTCTTGGTCTAACAAAAGCCAGCCTGAATACCGAAAGCTTTATTTCAGCAGCTTCGTTCCAAGAAACTACTAGAATCTTGGCTGAAGCGGCAATCAAAGGTAAAGTTGATTGGTTACATGGTTTAAAAGAAAATATCATTATCGGGCGTTTAATTCCGTCTGGTACTGGTTTTGATGAGGAAGTAGATGGAGACTCTGCTCTGCGTTCTACAGACCTTGCTAGAGAAGAGCTAGTAGCTTCGATCTAGTTTAATTAGCCTATTTAGAATTTGTAAAATAGATTTTTTGGTCTAGCTTTTTTAAGCTTGTCAGGTCAATAATATTTTTATGTTACGAGGTATCTACACCTCAGCGACTGGAATGGAAAGTCAAAGACTTGAACATCAGGCTATCGCTGATAACTTAGCAAACGCCAGTACCACTGGTTATAAGGCATACGCACATGTCCATAAAAGTTTTGCTAGCCAAGGTGTAATAGATCCCTTGACAGGTAAGCCTCTGGGAGAGGTTTCTATGGGGTCTGAGCCCACTAGTACTTCTTTTGATTTTTCTCAGGGTGCGATGAGACCCACTGGCAATCCGCTTGATTTGGCTATTAGCGGTGAAGGTTTTTTTGCAGTTCAAGATCAGCAAGGTAAGATTTCTTATACTCGAGATGGACATTTTACTCTTAATCAAGATGGTTTTGTTATAAATAGCGCTGGGGAGTTTCTCCTTGATTCTGGTTATTCACCTATTTTTGTGGGCTGGAATGCCGCCCAGACCGTACAGGTTTTGCGAAATGGAAATTTTATGGTTAATGATCAGCTGAACTGTACTCTTAAGCCTTTTGTGTTTCCGGAGGATGCCGCTATCATTTCGAAGGGTGGAAGTAAGTTTGTGGCGTCTAGTGATGATGTGACGATAGTGCCTTCTCAAGACGCTACCATCCAGCAAGGTTTTTTAGAGGCTTCTAATGTAAGTTCTGTTAAAACTTCAGCCGAGATGATACAAGTTATGCGGACCTATGAAACCAATCAAAGAGCTATGCGGGCACAGATTGAGACTCTTGATATGCTCATGAATGTGGTAGATCAGATTTAGAAGGGATAATATTCACACCCTACATTCCTACATTCCTACATTCCAGCTTGAATTGATTAAAAAGAGATTATCTTGAGGCGTATTTAGTATTTACGTATATTGGCATCTATTTTAAATTGCTCTCTTTAATTTATCATAAATTGCAAAAAAATTATTTGGAAGCAAGAATTTTTGATTATTATTAAAATCATCTAAGGTGGTTCAAAAAAAACCTAATTATCCAAGCCATGTAAGGATTTTTAGCACACTATGAGAAATTAAGAATAGCAATTCTTAGTATTTAAAACCATCAGGTCTAACATGCACACTCGGCTGAATCTCACTGTTTAAAACCTCACCACTAATCACCTTGGCAATTACAATAATATGATCAGGACTAGAAACCTCAGTAAGGTACTCACATTCAAGATAGCCTAAAGAGTCTTTCAAAATAGGAACCCCAGTTACGCCTTTAAAAGTATCAAGCTCATCAAAAATACTTCCGGTTTCCGGTGCAGGCTTAAAAAATCTAGACATAGTTTTGCCGTTTTCCTTAGCCATAAAATTCACTACGAGTTTGCCACTGACAGTAAGCATATCAAAAAGATTTTTTCTTGATTTATTAAAGGCGATACTTACGCAAGGTGGCTCAAAACCCGCTTGCTGAACCCAACTAGCCAGGAAGCCAGCCTCAGCATCGCCATTCTTGAGGCTAATGATATAAAGTCCAGAAACTAATTTTCCGAGGATAGGAGCTACTTTGTCTTTTTCCATGTTTATATTATAAGAGATTTTGATATTTTTGTTCATTACAAGTCTATAGTAAAATGGTTTTTATTGCCCCTGTTTTTTATAATCACAATAACTGTTCTTACTGTTCTTTACACTTTTGGACTGGATTTGAGTATCTATGATTACGACACCATAGATACTAATAATATTTTACAAGCACCGTGCTGGGCTCATTGGATGGGCACTGATGCTCTTGGTAGAGATTTATTTATTCGAATTATTCATGGCGCTAAAATGAGCTTGGCGATTGCTTTTTTGACGGCTCTTATTACTTTTTTTATAGGTACGGCTTTAGGCTTAATTGCTGGATTTAAGGGTTCTTGGCTTGATGAAATAATTATCAAGTTTATTGATTTTTTGTATTCTTTGCCAGATTTACTGGTGTTGAGCCTTGTTGCTTTGTTTGTATCTCGCTCCACGACTGGGATTGTGGTAGGCTTAGCTTTTATTAATTGGATGGATTTAGCTAGGATAGTGCGTGCAGAGACCAAAAAATACAAACAAGAAGATTTTGTAGAAGCCGTTCAGGTAATGGGTTTGAGTGATTTGCAAATCATGCTCAAACATATTTTACCTAATATAAGTTCATCGATAATAGTAGCCCTTAGTTTTACGGTTCCGCGATCAATTATTGCAGAAAGTACATTGAGCTTTATTGGTCTTGGTATCTCTCCGCCAAATACGAGTTGGGGTACTCTTGCTGGCGACGCTTGGCAATATTTACGTAGTGATCCGCATTTGATATTTTTTCCAGCTTTGATGATATTTTTGACAGTATATTGTTTTAATAATTTAGGTGATAGGTTAAGAGATTATCTAAGTCCTCAAAAAGCTGGTGAGCACTTGCTTTAAGCTAGATTTTGCATTCCGGGAACAAAAGAAAATTACTGCAGTCATTAAATATTGGTAGGTTAATTTCCTATGTGAAATTGCCATGTTGGGCTTAGCGTGATTTGCTGTGTTTATTTTGGCGATTTTTCTACGATTTTTACAGGATGAAAATATGAGAGAAGCAAATTTATTAAGACCCAAGTTTTTTAGATCACAGTCAGGTTTGACATTAGTTGAATTGATGGTTGTAGTTATTATAATAGGTATTTTGGCAACAATAGCGATCCCAAATTTAATGGAAGCCCAAGATAAAGCAAAAAACAATAATGTTGTAGCCGCCGCTCAAGCATTAGCTTCTAACGTGCAGATAGCCGCTGTTGATACTGGGGGAATTATTCCAGAATCTGTTTATGAAGTAGAAGAATTAGGAGCAGTTAAAAAACTTCTAAATCCATTTACTAAACAGCCTGTAGAATTAATTGAAGGAGTTGTTGATCCAGATCAGGATGCTCCTGGGACTCTTGGTTATGAGCCCAATGTAACTCTAGCTAAACCTTTTAGAGCAGGAATAGATACAGAGCCAGAACTAGAGCCGATGATAGGTGGTTTTGTTGTTACTGGTATAGGTATTGTAAAAGGCGAACCGGCAATAATTGTAGCCCTAGATAATGGTTAATCAATTTTTATTCATGTGTTAAAATGTCTGTGTGTCCAATATAACATCAGACCAGGAAGACCTCACAAACCTAGAAGCAGAGCGCAGAAGAAAGCTTGAGTCTTTAAGGTCGCTTAATATAGATCCTTATCCTTATTCATTTAAGC
>JBEAYS010000030.1:0-3423 GCA_041170505.1 Cyanobacteriota bacterium | reverse complement strand
GTCTAATAGTCGATCCTTGGGGCAAAATCATCGCTGAAGCTGGCGAAGAGCATGAGGAAATTATTTATGCAGATCTCGATTTTCGGTTCCTGGAGGAGGTTCGCCAAAATCTACCAGCGTTACGACACCGTAAGATATAATTAGGATTTTATGAAAGCTTACAATTACATTTTTATATTTTTGGTTTTTGTTTTGGGCTCTTGCTCTAGGCTTGATACCAGATCTCTAGACGTGGTTTTTGTGAGAGCTGATTGGTGTCCTATCTCTAAAAAAATGGAGCCGATTATAAAAGAGCTCAATAAAGAAATTTTTTCTAAAAACAAACATATTAAATTATTAGTTTTTGATCAAACTAATTTAGCGACTATTAAGATTTCTGCCAAACAGGCTCGAGATCAGGGTTTGACTAAGATTTTTGAAAACGAAAAAAACACTGGTGAGATTTTGTTTATCGACAAAGTAAGTAAGATTATTCTTGCTAGATTCTATAATTTTACTGATAAAGAAGAGCTTATTACTGCTACTGATAAACTTCTTAAATCTAAATTTGTTAAGAGTGTCCCCGCCAAATCAAAAGCCTATGAGCATCCTGTGCATAATCTAGAAGCTCTTAAGAAGGCAAAACTTTATTTAATTCAGATTCATCACAATAGCTCGAGTAAATGCGTTATCACTGCCCCAGTTTTTACAGCTGTATATAAAGACTTCCAAAAAAATCCTGATATAGGTTTTATTACGTTTGATATAAGTTCCTCTGCTACTAGTAAACGCAGTAAAAAACTTGCCAAATCTCTTGGGCTTTTAGAAATTTTTAATTCTGAGAAGCATGCAGGTGAGGTTTTGTTTGTAGATGCGGGTTCTAAAGAAATAAAGTCAAGACTTGTAGCGGACGTAAATCGCTGGAACTATCATCGTTTGATAAAGAAAGCTTTGGAACCTGTTAAAATTAAGTAAATGGACCTTTCGGCAATTACCTATTCTTTATTTATACCGCTTTTGAATTCTATTCATGAATTGACTAAGTCTGTTGGTCTTATGAGTTTTGGTTGGGCGATCGTTTTGCTGACAGCAATAGTTAAGCTGGTGATGACCCCGCTCACTTATAAGCAGATCAAAAGTACTCGCCAAATGCAACTCATCCAGCCAGAAATGAAAAAACTTCAAGAAGATTTCAAAAAAAAAGAAGCCAAGCTCAAAAACGATCCCACTAAGCTTAATCAAGCGCGCATGGAATTCCAGCAAAAAATGATGGCTTTTTATAAGGACAATAATATTAATCCTCTTGGCGGATGCTTGCCGCTATTGGTGCAGATGCCGATTCTTTTGGGTCTGTTCTGGACCTTCTCAGGGCCGCCGTTTCAAGCTAAACCAATTTTTGTGGATGTAAAAGTAGTTTCTCAAGCTGAAGCCCACAAAAAAAAGATAGAGGCTCCATCGCATGGTGAAATTTTTGTGGATGCCAATGGTAACCGCGCTCGCGTCGCGCTTAATGCCAAAAAAATCATTCTCATCGAAAAAGAAGAATTTACTTTAGTCGCGTCTAAGACCATGGGATCAGCTGAGTTTTCTCCTCTTGATATCAAGTGGGGTTTTATGGGAGCTAAGCAAGAAAATGAATTTATAAAACTCAAAGTTAATGAAGATGGCTCTGCCACTATTACTGCTCTTAAGCCGGGCGGTTCAGCTAAGCTAGAAGGCGCTCTGCCACAGACTTTGAAGAATGATAGTTTCTTCTTTATAAAAGATTTTGGGACTAGCGGTGTTTATAACAAGGAAACGGGTCAATTGAACTTTGATATTTTGGTCTTGGTTATATTGTTTGGTTTTAGTGTTTGGTTATCTTCTAAGTTAAATGCTCCTCAGCTCCCCACTCCAAAACCCGGTGAGGAAGAGGATCCGCAAGTGGCGATGCAGAGATCGATGTCTACAATGATGCCGATCATGATGGGTTCGATGATGTTTTTTATTCCGCTACCTGCTGGAGCTTTTGTTTATATGATAGTTTCTAGCTTTATTCAATCTGGTCAAACTTATTTTGCGATGCAACGATACACCAAAAAATTTGCTAAAAAAAATTAGTTTTCTTAATAGCCTCTTAACGGTTTTATGGTTATTATCTAGAGTGTTGAGTGTTTCAACTAGGTTAAACAAATCAATGAAACAACTTGGTAATCTTAGGATACCTATCCCAAATTTACCAAGATTAAATTAAATTAATTTTCCTGGAGGAATTTCTCAAAGAATCTCTACAAATACTTTCCAACAACAAGGAACAAGTTATGACAAATATACCTAAAGGGAACTTAAGTTCCAAACAAACTCTTGCGCTTGCGGCCAGTAAGGCTATCAAGACTACATCACCATCACAAAACTTAATAGGTGAATCTATTGAAAATACAAACGAGGCAGAGAAGAATTCTATTAATAGTTCAAGTCCAAATCAATCTATTGCTCAAAGATTAAATAATATAAATAAGAGATTTATGAATGCGGTAAGACCCAAGGATAGAGAGCAAAATATTCCTGAAAACACAAATAATGAAGATAAATCCAGATTTGGTATTTTATTGGAGAATACAACACCTGGCGAGGAAGGTGGGCTTCAAAGATCAAATACGCCTCAAGCAATGGCTGAAAAATTTGGATTTAGTATGCCAGGTACTACTCAGGGAACAAGCCCGCTAGATGCCATGGGAGGAGGTGCGGGTAATAAATCTGGTAACAGCGGGGGGGCTTCAGCAGTGGCTTCTGCAAGCGCGGTCGCGAATGTAAATATTAGTGGTGGTTCTGGAACTGTTAGTAATGGTGATAATCTTGTAGGTAATATAAATGAAAATGCTTCAAGTCCTCAAAGAACATCAAATGAACGGAGCACTGATTTTTAATAAAACTTCCATATGTAATTTAAAAAACTTTTACTTTATTAAATTAGGATTTATTTCTTTAGCTATTAAATTTACTGTAGTAATAGAATGAGAGATATCTGGGTTAGTTGGGTTTTTTTTTGCATAATCTAGTATTGTTCCAAAAAATTGACCTGATATTTCATTAAATTCTTCATCACTCATTGTAACTGATCCATCTCTAATTTTTTGTTTTAATAAATAGAGTCTATGGAGGGCAATAGAGATTGCGGACTGATTTTCGCATTTAGTTATAGCATCAAACTTTTTTTGATCTAATAACCCTTCTTCATGTGACCAAGAGATTCTCTGAAGATAGTTTGCAACATTTTTTGTTTCTGACGAATTTTTACTGGATGGGATTGCAAGATATAATTTATTAGTAAAATCAGAACCATCACTGACTTTTAGTTTGGTACTATTCTCAAAGATACCTAACATTCTAGAAATTTTTTGTTTTTGATGCTCCTTATTAAAAGAATCTTCAAAATCTATAGGACTGAAATCAATATTTGATAAG
>JBEAYS010000029.1:0-9591 GCA_041170505.1 Cyanobacteriota bacterium | reverse complement strand
CCGTTCCTGTGAGCATAGACACTCAACGGGTTCTAAGCTTATGATCTTAGCCTTTCATGGTAAACCTATCAAACCATGATTAGCGCACTGACCTGTTAGTGCCTCTCTATCCTAAGCGGTTAGCCCTTAAGCAGAGAGGATGTGTCCACTTTTGTCGGGACGTTTACGCAGCTAGTGCGTACTGAGCAGGTTGTACTGCAACAGTTTGAACATCAAATTCTGATTTTGCACTTATGTTTTGCCTTGATTTTCAACAGGTCCTAGGCTACCTGTACTCGCGTTTTATAATGTTTAACCTCTGTCAAACCTAATACGCCCCCATAAGGGTTAAAACTCGCGCTTAATGTTTTTTGTTAAGCGGATTCCGCCTCAAAACTTCGTTTTTCAGCGAATCCTTAATGCCTAAACAAAAACGCGCAAGTTCTATTGAATAATACTTTCAGATTACAGCCTTATTAAAGGTATGTTAATCATATCATTCCCAGTTTAAGAAGGTTTTAAACCTAGCTCTAAAAACGGCGATTTTACAGGCTAAAAGGCTAAATGACACTTTCTGGGGCAAGACCAGCTCTTTTAAGCATATGCTGAAGCTCAATAATTTCGTGCTTGTCGCCAAGCATCTTATGGAAACTCTTAAAAGTTTTTACGTCATCGCCAAGTGTAACTTTTATGTGGCTGTGGTGAGTGGTTTCTACTTCAGCACCTAAGCTCTCGAGCAGATGCCTCACTTCACTCCATTCAAGGTTCATACTTAGCGGATGGCTAAATAATTTTTCTAGGGTGGTGTTGTCTTTTTTGTGCATATTATTCCTCGCTTTTGTTTTGATAATGTCTTGTGATTAAATCATTTTGGATCCAGAGTAGCTTACCAAACGCTCTGATAGCCTGGTTCTTTGACTCTTGCGGAATATCCAGTCCCATTATAACAGAGTTCACAGCATCAGCCACAAACCCCATCAGAGCATTCATCTGAACTAAGGGTACATTTAATTCTTTACTGCCCGCTTTTGGCGTGTGTATCATACCGACAAAATCCAAATACTTCACCATCGCTCCATCATAGGGTCCAGAAACTAATTTTACTAAATATTTAGTCAAGTGAGATTTTCTAAACTGTATCATTTCATGATCTAGAGAGAGCTCTAAAAGGCTCTCAGGGACAGCGCCTGAGTAACCTGATTGACGAGGAACAAAGTGTCTTTTGGTGGCAGAATAACTAAAAAGCTTGTCATAGACAGCATCCACAAGCAAGGGCACAACCGGTGCTAGTAGCGGAGCAGCTCCTAGAATAGTGTTTATATCATCTTGCCCAAACCCCATAAACTCACATAAATAATTGAATCTATACTCCAAATCGTCTTCTAATTTTTTTTCGTCAATTGTTTTCATAAAGTCTCCTAATTTCAATTTAGCCCAGCGGGTGTGAATAGTTTTTGACTTAAGTCAAAAACTATGGTTAAATATTAAAAAACCCAGTATTTATGCCAAAAACCAAGCACCAATTTGAGTCTAAAAACCTCCAAAAACAACTCTGTTCCAAGCTTGATATCCAAAAATGCCTTGCTAAAAGAGTAGTTTGTATTTGCGATGCTATTTTATCTAATCCTATATTTGAAGGTATCCAGCGAGAGTACACCCATCAATTATCCAGCATTTCGGATCTGGTTTATTTAGAGAAGAATAGAACCCTCTTCCTAAAAGGATCTCATATCGATCATGTTTACTTCGTGATTAGAGGCAGAGTAAAGCTTGCAAGTGCAGATAATGACTCGAGCAAAATCTTTATTAATCAAATCATCGAGCAAGGCGAGGGGATCGGCTTAGAGAGCTTGTTTGGGGAGTTTCAATATTTCCATGATACTGCGACTACTATGGAAGATTCGGCAATTTTGATAATAGATAAAATAGCTTTAAAAAACCTTATATCCTCAAACCCCGTCATAATGCAGAACCTACTTAGATATTTTTCTAGATTAAGCATCTCACTAAGCGAAAGACTAAAAGATCAGGTGCTTACAGATGTACCAGAGCGACTATTTAAATATCTTCAAGCTCGCTCAGTGACCTGTTCTCCTAAGCCAAGCTTCCCAAAAGCAGAATTAGCCTATATCTTAGGCACAGTACCCGAGGTACTTTCAAGAGCCATAAAAAAACTAGAAGAAGATGGGTTAATAGAAGTGAGTAAATATTCGATAAAAATTTCTGACTAGCATACACTGCTCTAAACAAAAGCCGTGACAACTATTCAATCTATCTCACCGACAAAAGCCCCAAAACCTCAGCGATCGAGTTTTCATCAGCTTTGTGGATTTGCTCGGCTGACGCCATGTCGGATTGTTTCATCGCTGTTTGCGGATCTTTTAGACCATTACCAGTAAGAATACAGACCGCAACGCTCTCAGGAATGATTTGTCCAGCGTGCGCTGACTTGATCAAACCCGCTACAGAAGCGGCTGACGCAGGCTCACAAGCAAGACCCTCTTGCTGATGAATAATACGGTAGGCGCTGAGCATCTCTTCATCGCTGACCATATCAATAATTCCGCGCGACTCATCGCGCGCTGATAGAGCTTGCTTCCAGCTTGCTGGATTGCCGATCCTGATTGCTGTTCCGATAGTTTCGGGCTTCTCTACGACATGACCTCTGACGATAGGAGCGGCTCCCTCAGCTTGATAGCCATACATACGCGGGCGATCTTTTGGGTTACGCACATAATCACTAAAACCCGCCCAGTAAGCGGTAATATTGCCGGCATTACCGACAGGAATACACAAATAATCAGGAGCAGATCCAAGCTCATCACAAATCTCATAAGCACCAGTTTTTTGACCCTGGATTCTAAAAGGGTTTACGGAGTTTACAAGCTCGATTGGGTACTTTTCTGTCAGCGAGCGCACTATCTCCAAAGCCTTATCAAAATTGCCTTCTATCTGGATTACTTTAGCTCCATAAATCATCGCTTGCGACAATTTGCCAAGCGCCACATAGCCCGCTGGGATAATTACGAAGCAATCCATCTCATAGCCTAAGGCGCGCGCGCGAGCTGAATAAGCCGCGGCTGAAGCGCTGGTGTTACCGGTACTAGCACAAATAATTTTTGTAGCACCCTTCTCGACTGCTTTTGAGACAGCCATCGTCATACCACGATCTTTAAAAGAGCCTGATGGGTTGAGTCCTTCCATTTTTAGGTAGACTTTAAGCCCGGGGACTTTGCAGAGTTTTGCAATATAAGGAGCGGGCACAAGAGCGGTATTACCCTCATTAAGGGATATAATCGGGGTCTGATTATTGACTGGCAAGAATTGAGAATATTTAAGAATAGTGCCTTGGTAAACCATACTAATAAAATGATACAATAATGTGAGGATAAAGATATTATGCAAATCGCCAAAAAAAATCGTAATTCCATCCAACAACCTGATTTTAGTGTCTCAAAAGTAAACCAAGAAAGAGCCACAAAATTATTTGATAATTTTATGAACGCTACCAAGCGGACTATCGAAAAAAATATTTCTGAGTTCTCGACTCTATCTGCCATAAAACGTCTTCTAAAAGGCTCCAAAAACGACCCTACGGACGCGCAGATCCTCGAAGTTATCAAAAGACTCGACCGCGATAAAATAAACTCCCAAATCGCCATCCAGATCTCTGAGTTTTGCCAAATAAAAGCTCAAAACCTCCAAAAAATCACTCTTCTTAAGCTTATTCCGTTTTTTATTGGTAGCCTCGGGCTTTTGGTACTAGGTACTTTGACCTTGACTGTAAAGCCGCTTAGCTTACAAAATCCAGAAATCTACAAGTTTTTAATACCTATGATATGTTTTATTCCTCTTTTTGTTTGGGGAATTGCTCGCCGTAAATCAGCAAAGCTCGACATGATTTCTATAAATGTCGTTTTGCAGGGCGCGACAGCCTACGCTTCAGCAAAGATGCAGGGTAAAGGGCAAATCGCCGCTATGCAAAATCTCGATGAGATGAGAAGAAAAGCTAAGTCTATGGAAAAAAAACAAAAAGAAACAAAAAAGAAATAGCTTGAAAAAGAATTTTTTTAGTAGCACAAAAACCAAAATCCTTGGAATCATCCTCTTGATTGCTTTTGATCAGTGGTCTAAATCTTGGGTGAGAAATAATCTTATCGATAATCCGATGCTGTTAATAAATAATTTTCTTGAACTCAATTACCAAAAAAACACCGGTATCGCTTTTAGTCTTCTAAATGATAGTGCTTTGGTTTTGACCTTGGTAAATTCCAGTATTATAGCGGGTTTGATTGTGTGGCTCATTAGCCAAAAAAAACTTTCGTGGATTTTTGTATTTGTGATAGCTGGCGGGATTGGAAATCTTATCGATCGTTACACGCTTGGCTATGTGGTCGATTTTATAAACCCACTTTTTATAGACTTCGCCGTTTTTAACATTGCTGATGTCTATCTCAATATTGGAGCGGGTTTAATGCTAATAAGGATATTTATTCTACGTGAAAAAACTCTTATTTAACATAGATGACACCCACTCAGGCACTCGCTTAGACGCTTTTTTGGCAAGTATCCCCTCTGAGGAAATTTCCAGATCTTTTGCTAAGACTTTGATTGAGGAAGGGAGAGTACTGGTTAATGATAAACCCACCAAGGTAAGCCACAAGCTAAAAGCCCAGGATCAAGTCAGTGTCGATATCCCAGAGCCAAAAGCCCTTGAATTAACTCCTGAGAATATCCCTCTTGATATCGTTTATGAAGATGATGATCTCATGGTCATCAATAAACAAATCGGACTGGTCACGCACCCAGCACCAGGCAATTACACTGGCACCTTAGTTAATGCTGTGCTCTATCACGCTCAGATAAAGGGTTCTAAACTTTCTGATATAAATGGTGTTCTTAGACCAGGCATAGTGCACAGACTTGATAAAGATACTAGTGGCTTGATTCTAGTCGCCAAATCTAATATCGCGCATAAATCCCTAGCTGAGCAAATCCAGTCTAGGACTTGTTCTCGCATTTACCTAGCTCTAGTGCAGGGCTATGTAAAAAACGAAAAAGGCACTATCGATAAGCCCATCGGAAGGCATCCAAGCGAAAGACATCGTATGACTTGCTTTAATGCTAAGACCGAGAGTAACTCAGCGCGCCACGCGCGTACTCACTACCGCGTCATGGAAAGAATTAATTTTAAACAGCATGATTACACTCTTATCGAAGCTAAGCTTGATACTGGCAGAACCCACCAAATTCGCGTTCATTTCTCATGGCTACGACATCCTGTGATCGGCGATCAAACATACCTAGCATCCAAAAAAACCCATATAAATGTCTCACGCCCGCTACTGCACGCTGTTAAGCTCTCTTTTGTTCACCCCATCACCCAAGAAAAAATGAGTTTCACAGCGCCTTTGCCTGAGGACTTTTTGAGGGTCTTAGAGATTATTAAGCAGTAGTAGTGCGAATATCTCTCTGCAGATTTTTTCATCACGATATTAATAGTTAAGCCCAGGTTAAAAAATTCTTTATAAACTACTAGCCTAAGTTTACTTTTTAATTTTATGAATCAACAATTTTCTCAAGATTTTACCAATCTATTTAAATGGGATGAAATAGCCAAAAAAATTCCTGACTCTACACCAATATTAAGTAGCTCTCTAAAATCTCAAATTATGTTAACTGCTGAAACACTTGATAATAGTGGCATTGGAATAACTCAACCAACAAAAAATTTAGCTATAGAATTGGTACGGCGTATTCATGACTATAATTCATCAAGAAAAAGTTTTTGTTTGGAAGATTCTCCATAGCCAATCAATATCTTTTGCTGTCAAGCTAATAATCGTATACAATACGATTAATGTCTAAAATTTCATCGATTGGCATATTTGCTCTTTCCTCAGCTCTTAAACCAGGCGAAGATGTGTTTTTTGAATCTGCAATAAAACAGCTCAGTGACTGGGGTCTAAAAGTTTTTCGAGCTGATAATTTATACCACCGTGAAGAATTATTTACAGGAGCTGGCATGTGGCTCGCTGGCTCAGCTAGTGAGCGTACAGAAAACTTCTTGAAGCTATGGTCTAATCCCCAAGTGGATTTGATGATATCCCTGCGCGGCGGATACGGATGCGCAGAGACACTAGATCTGATGGATTTTGAATATTTCACCAAGAATCCTAAGCCTATTATCGGATATAGCGATTTAACCAATTTAATTATCGCCCTTAGCCAAAAATCCTACGCCACTAAATGCCATCAATTATTTCACGCACCTATGATAATTGAGCTTACTAGGCTTGATAGCGAGCAGATTTCAGCGTATATAAAACTGCTCTCCAGTATAGATCCTGACTTGTATCGCTCTGGTCATCTAGATCTAGGACCAGCATTTAATGGGACCCATAAAAAAATTCTTGGCGGAAATTTAAGCTTAATCAATTCTCTAATCGGCACAGATTTCCAGCTCAGTACAAAACCAGAGATTTTATTCTTGGAAGAGTGTCACGAGGAAGCTTACAAGGTTGATCGCTACGCACGCCAACTAGAAAGAGCGGGATACTTCGACAATATCTCAGAACTCTGGCTGGGAGAGGGTTTAGAAGCCTTGTATAATCTTCAATATTTTGAAAAACTATCATCTCAAAAATCATTTTTACTCAGGCATTCAGTCCCTCATGGACACAAGACCAAGTTTCCCCTAGTGCTTAATTAGCTCCAGCTATAGTTTTCCTGATGGCAAATTCACTTATGAGTTTTTTGGACTTGGCTCTAGGAGCGCCTTCTATAAGCATTAGCTGAGTAGACCAGAGTAAATTAAAATTATTTTTTAGCTCTTCGATTTTTTCTTTTTGGTTTTCGGTAATAATAAAACTAAATTCTTCAGCATTTTTCTCAAATAAAATATATTTCTCACCAAACGCTGATATACAGGGTAATAGAATATCATTGTGACGAGGGTGTAAAACTAGCTCAAAAATAGAAGATTGATCTGGATATTTCTTGTAGGCATAAGCTTGTATTACCGCAAGGTCATTTGGGTTAGTGAAGACATAGATATTTTCAATATTATTTTTTAGATATCTTTTTTCTTTTACCAAATAATCCCGATACTCCATTATCTGCGCGTTTATATCCACATCAAGAATTTGGTCGATATCCTCGTATTCCGCTGGTCGACAGTAAATCATCGGCTGATGATTATCACGTGAGTTTAGATTTGTCGATTTAAACTCAAAACAATAATTGCGGTTATAACGAATAAAACCACATGAATTCATAAACTCAATATCAGTTACTTGAGTCGCTGAGTCTAGCTCGCGAATAAAATATTTGATTTTCTTTTTGCGAGAATATTCTCTAGTAAATTCATTGAGAAAATTTTGATCGCGTTTTTCGATATTATGAATTTCGATAATATTTTTATTAGCGTAAGGATGAAAAAAAATAATAGAATCTACAAGTTTATTATCCTCGAATTGAGCGAAATAATATTTACCCCAAAGTACATCTTTTTTGAATCTTAAAATATCGGCCAAGTTTAGTGTTTTTGTCTTTATCATTAAGGACTATATTGTAATAATATTACATTTATCAAATTTCTAATTGTAACAATATTACAATTAGATTGCTATACATATATAATCTACCCAAAAAAACTAATTTTTTTCATTTGCTGATATTATTGGCTAAGATGCGCTATTTTATTATTTTACTTACACTGTTGTTTTTCATAATTCCCGCTTATGGTTACTATCCTAGCGGCGTAATTAAGCTTCATAACGCCAAAATCCAAAAATCTAATAGCGAAAAACTTGGGGATCAATGGTTGCAATTCCTCGACGAAAAACCAGAAATCCTAAAATCAAAAACTAAGAATTTTAAAGAAGATCAATACTGTAAATTTTCGGGCAAGCTAAATTCGGAAGGACAGCTGGATTTAGATAGCCTAAAATTACAAAAACACAAAAGTAATTTTCAATATAATATAAGAGCAATTGAATTTTTGAGAGCCAATAATCCTAAATTTAAGACCAAAGATCCTAAGAAGCTTATAGAAATTGAGTTTAAGTATTTTGCTTTTTAAAAAAGCATTAGCAAGACCAAAGCCATCAAGATTCTATACACCACAAACACAATCAAGGACTGAGTTTTAAGAAACTTTATCAAGAAGTCAATAGCCACATAACCCGATAAAAAACTAACCAAAAATCCCACAGCTAAGGTTTGGGGCTGAAAAATCATCTCAGGACCGGCAGAGAATAAATCTTTTAGCGCAAGTAAACCAGCTCCGCCAATAGCAGGCAAACCCACCAAAAAAGCGAATCTAGCAGAATCGCTCCTGTTTAAACCACAAAGTAGGCACGCCACAATCGTAGCTCCAGAGCGCGATACACCAGGAAACAACGCAAGTGATTGAGCGCAACCGATCAAAAAAATCTGCAGAGTCGTAATCTGCAAAAGTGATTTAGAATTAGCCTGAGACTTACGATCCACCAGCCACATCAATAAAGCTCCGCCAGCAAGAGTCATAGCCACAAAACTAACACTTCTGAGTAACTCTGAATCTAGCAAAGTATCTTTTAGTAAAAGACCACCAAGCACAGCTGGAATAGTCGCTACCATAATCCCAAAAGATAGTTTGCGCTGTTCTTTATCACCGTTTAGCCAAAGGGATTTACAGAGATTAAATATCTCCGTTCTAAAATAAATAATAGCGGCAAGCAAAGTCCCCAAATGCAAAAAAGCATCTAGAGCCAGCCCCGGGTCTTCAAAGCGCATGAGCTTCGGCAAAATCACAAGATGCCCAGAACTACTAATCGGCAAAAACTCTGTAATACCTTGAATTAAAGCCAGAATAACGATATTAAAAAGATTTTCATCCATAATATTTAGCATAACCCAATATTAATAATATGTGACTAGAATTAAACAAGAGATGAGATTATTTCTATCAATATTGCTGATGATTTTTTGGGTAAGCTCGGGTCTAAAAGCTCAGGCAGATTACACCTGCACGCAAGCTCTTACTCTAGTGGACCAAAAAATAAACTCAGTAAAAAAAGAAATCGCCCAGCGTAAACAAAGCCCCGAAAAAAACACATCTACTATTCAAAAAATCAAATTTATTAATCGCCTCATTCAAGCCACCTATAAAATTATCCAAAAATCAAGAGTAGGAGTGGGTTTGGTTAAATATACCGAAGCTGAGTGGCTTGACCATAATCCAGCGGAGCTAGTTGCTAATATCCAAGAAACCCAAATTGACAAGGAGGAACTTCAAACGAATCTCGATGATCTAAAAAGCATTAAGACGACTCTTACGGACTATGATTCAGCCGATGCGCTCTGTGATTTTGAAATCGGCGCAAACCCTTGGATTGAAGCAATCGATTTTAGTGTCGAAGGTAAATACGGACAAATTATAGATAAATTTGAATTATTTGCTAATCGCAATTTAGAAATTCTAGATATTTTGCCTAGTAGTCCTGGGCTGATCAGAGAAGAGTTTGAAGATGAGATTTTTGATAAAACCGAGCTGAGAACTGTTGTAAAGCAAGAAAATAAAAATCGACGCGCTATGGTTAGCAAAGTAGTTAGAATTTATAGATCAAC